>JAOZUK010000750.1 GCA_029938715.1 Bacteroidales bacterium
AGGTTTGTGATGCCATTTCAGGAGCACGCCCCGGAGCCAGAAGGGAAGTGGTTGAATCCTACATCAAGCGTCTGAAGGAACTTGAAGCCATGGCATTGTCATATCCTGGTGTATTGAAGACCTATGCCATCCAGGCCGGAAGGGAGCTAAGAGTGATTGTTGGAAGTGAAAAGGTCACAGATAAAGATGCAGAGAGTCTCTCTTTCGATATCGCTAAGAAAATACAAGATGAAATGACCTACCCGGGCCAGGTTAAGATCACGGTAATTCGTGAGACACGGGCCATAAGTTATGCCAAATAATGAAACGGATTCTTATTACCGGTACGGCTGGATTTATTGGATTTCACCTGGCCCGAAGATTGGTGGATCAGGGTTACCATGTGACTGGTCTCGATGTAATTAATGATTACTACGATGTGAACCTGAAATACGACAGGCTTCAAATATCGGGTATTTCAAGAGATAAGATTGCTTATAACAAGCTGGTTACCAGTACAAAATCTGAACATTATCAGTTTATCCAACTAAAGCTTGAAGACCGGGACGCTATCTTTGGCCTTTTTGCCAATCAGCAATTTGATGTGGTTGTTAATCTTGCCGCACAGGCAGGGGTGAGGTACAGCCTTACCCACCCACAGGTATACCTGGATAGTAACATAACTGGTTTTTTGAATATTCTTGAAGCTTGCAGAAAGTATCCTGTGAAAAACTTAATTTATGCCAGCAGTTCAAGTGTATATGGTTTGAATGAGAAGATGCCATTTGCAGTCAGTTCCAATGTGGATCATCCGGTGAGCCTCTATGCTGCAAGTAAAAAGAGCAACGAATTGATGGCTCACACTTACAGCCACCTTTTTGGTATTCCGACCATAGGATTGCGCTTCTTTACCGTGTATGGTCCCTGGGGCAGACCCGATATGGCCCTCTTCCTTTTTACCAAAGCCATGCTGGCGGATGAGCCCATCCAGGTATTTAACCATGGGAAGATGGAGCGGGATTTTACCTACATTGATGATATCGTGGGGGGAATAGAGAAGATGGTTCCACAACCTCCGGTGGCGGGAGTAGAATGGGACCCCTTATCTCCTGACCCCTCTTTTTCAAAGGCTCCTTATAAGATTCATAACATAGGGAACAGCAGTCCTGTGAAGTTAACCGATTTTATCGAAGCCATTGAAAATTCGTTGGGTAAAAAGGCCAAAAAGCAGATGATGCCCATTCAGCCAGGAGATGTGGAGAAAACCTGGGCCGATGTATCATCACTGAAAAAGGATTATAACTACAATCCTGGCACTCCTGTGGAGGTAGGTATTGATAATTTCGTCAGGTGGTACAGGGAGTATTTTAAAGTATAAAGTATAAAGTATAAAGTATAAAGTATAAAGTATAAAGACACTTGC
>JAOZUK010000751.1 GCA_029938715.1 Bacteroidales bacterium
AACTTAATAAATATATGATGGTTCATAACACCCCTGGTATTGATTGTAATGAAGTCCAGGAAAATTGGAGAAAACTGGCAGAAGTTGAAGCAGGCACATGGATAAGAACTTATTTCAATGAGGAAAAAGGGGTTCGTTATTGTATCTGGATGGCAAAAAGTGAAGAAGTTCTTAAAGATATTTTTACAGAAATCGGTATCAGCTGGGAGTCCATCATTCTGGTAGAAGAGACTGTTCCGGATCTTTGGGGAGAAAAATGGAATGAGCATCTTAAAGAAGAAGCAACCGCTGACACTCTTGGTAACTGATGCCGGCAGATTTAAGGTGCAGGCTGAAATGATTCGAGCCTGCACTTTAACTTATCCCTGAACCACCAATTATCCCGATGGATTGACCAATGAAATAGTGTAAAGGAGAAAAGATGGGGCAAAGATTTAAGGTTTCCAAAAAGGATTTGAGTAAGAAATATCCTTCCAGGCTGTTTGATTTTAAGGATACGTCTGAATTGGATACTTTAGACACCATCATAGGTCAAAAACGAGCTGTTGAAGCCATTGATTTTGGTTTGAATATGAAGGGTTCGGAGTATAATATTTTTGTCACAGGCCTGGAAGGTACCGGCAAATCAACCATTGTTAAAAAGCTTCTTATTGAGCATGCTAAAAACCAAGAAACCTCGGAAGACCTTTGCCTGGTAAATAATTTTGACGATGCGTATTGTCCGGTTGTGATCGAAATGCCGACAGGATCTGCTGTTTATTTTAGCCAAAGCATGATCCAGCTTATCGAAGTGATAAAGTCCAAAATACCTGCTTTTTTTGAAACGCCATCATTTCAGGAAGAGCAAAATATTATTCATAAAAAAACATTGAACAGACAAAAAAAGTTAGCTGCTGATGTTGAACAATTTGCTCAAAGGCAAGGGCTGTCAATCGTCAAGGCAGAACCCAATTATAAGGTCGTCCCCGTCAACAATGGTCAGCCTCTATCCCAGGAAGCATACCAGACTCTTGATGAAGCAGCACGTCAGGAAATGGATGAAAAGATAGTTCAAGTTCAAGAAATGCTTAATAAATCCCTCCTTGAAATAAATAAACTTGGTGAAGAAATGAAAGCTGTATTAAAACAGCTTGTCACCTCAAAAACAGAGCAGCTTATCTCAGAGCAGATTGATCCTGTCAGGTATTATTTCAGGGATTGCCAGGACATTCAAATTTATCTGAAAAATGTCAAAGAAGATATTATTGATAATATTGCCATGTTTCTTAGGGTAAAAGGCAAGGAAGCTGCTGAAGGCAGGAAGCTTGTGGAAATGACAGGATCTCTTGTAAAAAGATATCAGGTGAATGTTCTTGTGGATAGAAGACTGGAAAAAGGTGCTCCGGTCGTATTTGAGCCAAA
>JAOZUK010000269.1 GCA_029938715.1 Bacteroidales bacterium
AAATTGCCTACTTTGGAAAACCATCTGGTACTTTGGTACGTTTATTGATTAGATTAGCTGATCATGCAAATGAAGTTAATAGTTTCCATATGTATTGCGGTACTTTGTTATCCTACACTTTTCGGACAGTCAGCCGAAGAGAAGGTGATTGACCTGAAACAACGGACCCAGGCAGTGATAGAAGAGAATGCTTCGGTGGACGAGGCAGAGGTACCTGGCCTGGATAAGGAGCGCAAAGGGAACTGGAATTTCTCAGTGGGAACCAGCTTCTCCTACATGAAGGGGTATGGATCGGGTATGGCACTTTATGCAGCACCCACTTTTACCTTGCCGCTCAATGATAGATGGTCTCTGCATGGGGGTGTGGTTGCTACACAGTATCAGAGTTTTAATGGAACCGTGCCCGGAATAATACCTGGCGAGACTTTTTTGCCCAATTCATTTACCAGCCTGTCACTATTTGCAGCAGCATCTTACAGGATGAACGATCGCCTGGTTCTGCATGGTGCAGGAGTTAAGAGGTTGGTATCGGCACCTGAATCTCCATTCACACCCTATCCTATGGATAACCTCTCCCTGGGGGCCACCTACAAACTTGGGGATAACATTACCATTGGAGCTTCCATAAATATGAACACCGGGAGGTACGGGAATGGTTACTATGGCAATCCCATGAACGGGTATATGATGCCATCTTCTCCGTTTGGCTGGTAGAGATGGTGGTACTGCTCGCTTCCCTTGCACCTGTATTTATCATTCTCTTTTACATCTATTTCAGGGATAAGTATGACAAGGAACCCATAGGTTTGCTGGTCAAGTCTGTAATCGCGGGTATGCTTGTGGTTATCCCTGTCCTTTTTGTTGGCAGGATCCTGATGGGTATCATGCCTCCCATGGGAAAAATTGGCGATGCTGCTTATCATGCATTTGTGGTAGCGGGAACTACTGAAGAAGTATTTAAGTTCCTTATCCTCTATCTTCTGGTTTGGAAGAGTCCAAGTTTCAATGAGAAGTTTGACGGAATTGTTTATGCGGTTTTTGTCTCCCTGGGTTTTGCAGCTGTTGAGAATGTCTTATATGTGATGGATGGGGGACTCCAGACTGCTATAGTACGGGCCATCACTGCGGTCCCTGCCCATGCTCTATTTGGTGTTACCATGGGATATTATCTGGGCATTGCACATATGTACGATGAATTGAGAAAAACTTACCTGAGAAAAGCCATCCTGATTCCCATTCTGCTTCATGGCATTTATGATTTTATTTTGATGGTGGAAATTGATTGGCTTTTGATACTTTTTGTTCCTTATGTGATTGGCCTTTATGTGCTGGGAATGAAGAAAATAAAGGTGCTGTCAGATACATCTATTTTCAAACCACCCGCAGAGGAATAACAAATTCCTTTCACTGTTTTACTAATTCTATTGATTCGGTTTTGGGCTTTTTTAGTAACTTAGTTAAAACCCTAAACACAGTTGGTTGTAGAATAGGAAGCATGAGAAAAATTGGATTATTCATAGGGGTATTAATGATGCTTGTAGCAGGTTGCAAATCAAAATCGGAGATGCATCCCATTGGGGAGCTTATTCCGGAGAATGACCGATTCTGGCAGGTAATCTCCAGGGAGGCGGTGGTTGAGCGAATTGGAATCGCATTTGAGTTTACTGAAGGTCCTGCTTGGCATCCCGATGGATATCTGATCTTCAGCGATATTCCGGGAAATACAATCTACAGGTGGACCGAAAAAAAGTTTGTTGTATTCAGACACCCCTCAAACCAGGCCAACGGTTTACTAACCGAACCCGATGGATCGGTCCTCGCCTGTGAGCACAAATCCAGAAGCATTACCCGGTATTCACCAGATGGTGAGGTCTCAGTTGTGGTGGATGAATATAATGGACACAAACTCAACAGCCCAAACGACCTGTGCAAATCATCCAATGGAGCCATCTACTTTACCGATCCCCCATGGGGATTGGAAAAGCAGAATGAGGATCCCGGTAAGGAACTTCCCTATAACGGGGTATTCAGGTACCACAGGGGTGTCCTTACGCTGATCGACAGCACACTCTCCTGGCCCAATGGAATCGCGCTTTCGCCTGACGAGAACTATTTATATGTGGCCAATATGGAGATTCTTCGGGTGAACGGAGTCGATGAGTACCAGGTTCACTGGATGAGGTATACCCTGGATGAAAGGGGAGAGGTGGTGGAGAAAACCATATTCTTTACAGCCCTCGACACCTCTCTGCCCGGAGGGCCCGATGGCATGAAGGTGGATCAGCTGGGGAACCTTTTTGTAACCGGACCGGGGGGTATTCTGGTGGTGGATTCATTGGGAAACCATCTGGGAACCATAGGTATTCCCATACCAGCCACCAATCTGGCATTCGGACCAAAAGAGAAGGAGTTATTTATAACAGCAAGATCAACAATATACAGGGTACAATTGAAGTGATTATTAAGTGAAAGATGTGATGAATAAACCTCCGGACCATATACTGGTCATTTTTGGCGCCTCGGGTGATCTGACCCGCCGCAAACTGATTCCTGCCCTAATGGAGTTGCAGAAAATAGATCTGTTGCCCCAGCGGTTTGCAGTGCTGGGAATCGGAAGGAGTAACTACACTGATCTCACCTACAGGGAGATGATCTCTTCTCATCTGGATGAGCCGGGTGAAATTCTTCCTTTGCTTCACTACCTTTCAATGGACCCTGAAGATAAGGATAGCTACCCAAAACTGGCCGCACGTCTCCAGGAGTTGGGATCCCAAAGGGAGATTGCAGAAAACATCATTTTCTACCTGGCCACACCTCCCTCCCTGTATGCCACCATTCCACTCTTCCTATCTTCAAAAGGACTTCTTACCGAATCCGGAGATATTTGGAGACGGATCATCATTGAGAAACCCTTTGGCATGGACTATACCTCGGCTCATAAGCTCAACAGGTCACTTTTAAAATATCTGAAGGAGGACCAGATCTACAGGATCGATCATTACCTGGGAAAGGAGACGGTGCAAAATGTACTGGTCACCCGATTTTCAAATGGGATATTTGAACCACTGTGGAACAGGAACTTTATCCACCATGTGGAGATAACCGCTTCAGAAAGTATTGGTGTTGGAACAAGGGGAGGCTACTATGATCATTCAGGTGCTCTGAGGGATATGCTTCAGAACCATCTTCTTCAACTGGTGGGCTTCGTAGCCATGGAACCCCCCACGGTAATTGCTTCCGATGCCATCAGGAACGAAATTCTCAAGGTATTCCAATCGTTACGTCCCATTACCGGTGATGCAATTCCTAAGCAGGTGATCAGGGGGCAATATATGACTTCCCATGTAAGGGGGGAGGCCATGCCTGGTTACAGATCTGAGGAGGGAGTTCCTGAGGAGAGTCGTACAGAGACTTTTGTGGCAATGAAACTATTTATAGACAACTGGCGCTGGGGAGGAGTGCCTTTCTATGTCCGTACAGGCAAAAGACTTCCCACACGCGTATCTGAAATAGTGGTGCATTTCAATGCATCGCCACACCCGCTATTCTGTGACCAGCAAGGGAGTAGTGGGAAAGGGAATCAGCTGGTCATCCGCATTCAGCCCAATGAGGGAATTTTGCTTAAATTTGGGATGAAAGTTCCCGGAGCCGGTTTCAAGGTGCAGGAGGTGAATATGGACTTTCACTACAAGGATCTGGCTGACAGCTATATTCCGGAAGCGTACCAGCGTTTGCTACTCGATTGTATGCAGGGCGACAGTACACTTTATGCCCGCGCGGATGCGGTGGAAGCAGCCTGGCAGTTTGTAGATCCCATTCTGAAAACCTGGGAGGAAAACCAGGGAATACCATTGCATGGTTACCCATGTGGGACATGGGGGCCAGAAGTAGCAGACCAGATGATTGAAGGGGAGGACCATACTTGGCGATGCCCCTGCAAAAACCTGGCAGATGATGGACTTTATTGTGAACTATAATGCATAGACGCAGACACTACATCTATCCGGATCGGGATTCGCTCATTTCAGCCTTTTGTTGCGAGTGCAGCACTTTTCTTGAGGACTCAAGGGAGATGGAAAGACCAATCCATATCGCATTATCGGGGGGATCCACACCAACCTCCATATTTAAGCAACTGGCTGAAACAACCCGGTTGGAGAGTTGGTCACAGGTGCATTTTTACTGGGGTGATGAAAGGTGTGTGAAGCCTGATGATAAACAGAGCAACTTTGGTAATGCAAAGAAATATCTGATTGATCCGCTGGGAATTCCTGATGATCATGTTCATCGCATTCTGGGAGAAGAGGATCCGGCTGTTGAAGCTGAAAGGTATGGATCCATGTTAAGGGATCAGCTTCCGGTGGAGTATGGGTTACCAGTATTTGACTGGATTTGGCTGGGTGTGGGTGAAGATGGACACACGGCTTCTATCTTTCCGGATCAGATAGAGTTATGGAAAGCCGAATCCACCTGTGTTGTGGCTACCCATCCCGAGTCCGGACAACTCAGGGTAAGCTTGTCGGGGGGGGCAATCAATGCTGCCAGACGGGTCAGCTTTATTGTTACTGGAGCCAAAAAGTCTTCTGTTATCAACGACATTGTGATGAAAGAGGGCAGATACCTGGATTATCCGGCATTCTATGTAAATCCCAATTCAGGCAATCTTGAATGGTTTCTGGATAAGGAAGCCACCGATTGGCTTTAAGCCCCGACTATGAGTGAACAGTTTTCAAAAAGTTATGCCAGGGCACTGGATTCAGATGATCCCCTGAAGGGTTTCAGGAAGCAATTTGTAATCAGTGATCCCTCAATGATCTACCTGGATGGGAACTCCCTGGGACGTTTGCCGCTGAAAACGGTGAAATACATGGACAATGCCATTCAGGAACAGTGGGGCGACCGACTGATCAGAAGCTGGAATGAGGGCTGGTATCAACAATCTT
>JAOZUK010000752.1 GCA_029938715.1 Bacteroidales bacterium
AGATACATCACGGCAATCTCGTCGGCAATTTGGGCGATCACACCGAGATTGTGCGTGATGAATATGGTCGCCATTCCAAGTTCTTCCTGTAGCTCCTTCATTAGATTGAGCACCTGGGCCTGAATGGTCACATCCAGTGCTGTGGTCGGCTCATCGGCAATAAGTAAAGAGGGATTTGTGGAAAGCGCCACCGAAATCATGGCGCGTTGCCGCATCCCTCCTGATAGTTCGAACGGATACTGTTTAAACCGCCGCTTAGGGTTGGGGATGCCGACCCGACTGAGCATGTCTATGGCAATCCCCTGGGCTTCGTCTTTGCTAACATCACGATGCTCGCGAACTGCCTCCACGATTTGATTGCCAACCGTATAGACAGGTGAAAAGGAACTCATTGGTTCCTGAAAAATCAACGATATTTCACCCCCTCGAATATCACGAATCTCGCGGCTTTTGGGCTTAAAGTTCGTTATTTCGACTATTTCGCCATTTTTGCGGTGAAATTTAATTGAAGATTCCTCATGAATCATGGCAAACTTGGGCAAAAGTTGCATAATAGCCCAGGTGCTTACGCTTTTGCCCGAGCCACTTTCGCCCACAAGGCCCAACGTATGTCCTCGCTTTAAGGATAAATTGACTCCGTCAACAGCGGGGATGACTCCTTCATCGGTTTTAAATGAGACTTTAAGATCTTTTATTTCCAGTAAGGCATCGTCTTTGCCTGGGGAAATTTCTGCTGTTTCCATAAATCTATTCTCCGTTACTCCTGAAATAGTATCATTTCATATGACCTGCACCATAATCAGGCTGAATGTTTATGCCCCGCTTACTGCATAAGGGTCAGCAGCATCCCGCACCCCGTCTCCCAGAACAGTAAAAGCAAGCACCGCAATGACCACAAAAAGTGCCGGTATGAACAACCAGGGGGCATGTTGAATGGTCCGGATACTCTGGGCAGCCTGCAATAAAACCCCCCAGCTAACGGCAGGGGGCCGGAGACCGAGTCCGATGAAACTGAGTGCAGTTTCGCTCAGAACCATGTATGGGAAAGAGATAACAAGGTCCACGATGATGTAACTGGTAAAGGCCGGTAATAGATGGCGGCCAATGATTCGCGGTGCCCCGGCACCCGCCACGTGTGCAGCAATGACGTAGTCTTCGTTGCGCAGCGTAAGTATCTGTCCCCTTATACGCCTTGCCAGAGTAGGCCAGCCGACCAGGCCCAGGATAAGGGTCATGGCAAAATATACCTGCATGGTACTCCATTCCTTGGGAAACGCCGCAGCAAGCCCCATATAGAGTGGGATTACGGGAATCACCCGTATGATTTCGGTAAACCTCTGGATGCCATAGTCAATCCATCCACCGGTATAACCGGCGATGCCTCCAATGAAGAGCGC
>JAOZUK010000753.1 GCA_029938715.1 Bacteroidales bacterium
TTGATTCTGATTAGTTTTCAATGACGGTTTCATTTTGTGGGTCCCATTTGAGGTATTTCCTGTGACGCAACGATTGAACACCCATCATACACGCTACGACTCCATAAAAACCAAGATTTTGATCACAATTTAAGGGTTCATTCTTCCTGATGGCATTTTGTAAATTACGGTGATGTAAAGTGATATCTTCTGCACCAGTTTTGTAATGGGTGAAAAGTTCTGTCCCTCCCACATTTTCACCTGTGCCACTGATAGCATCCTTGTTCGATGCTTCCTGCGGTGTTATTGTAAACCCTTCTCTCTTAAATTCCAGGGTAGCTTTGTGTCCTCTGATTACGTGCCTGATCGGTGTGTCATTGGCCAATGATGAAACAAGCATAACTGTAGTTTTTTCCGGATAGTCCAACATCATGTTAAATGTATCTGGTATCTCGGCTACACTATCAACAAAATTCCATTTACCGCCAGTGGCAACAACATAATCCGGAAAGCTTAATCCCACAGATTTAATAATCCTTGTCACCCTGTGAATAAACAGATCTGTTGCAATTCCTCCTGAGTAATCCCAGTACCGTCTCCATTCAAAATATCTTCTTGGATCCCAGGGTCGTTTGGGCGCAGGACCGAGCCATGCTTCCCAATCAAGATTAAACCCTGGTTTGACATCAGGATCAATCTCTTTAGTCCAGAAATCGCCAGGATAATTCCTGGAATAATCGATGTGTGCCATGACTACTTTTCCAAGCACGCCCTCCTGAATCATTCTGTGCGCGGTTTCATACGAATCATCTGACATACCCTGCACCCCCACTTGCAATTTCAGTTGTGCCTTTGTAACTTTTTCAACTATGTCTTTGGCCTGTTCAATGGTATGCGTCATAGGTTTTTCAACATAAATATGCTTCCCGGCATCAATGGCATCCAGGGTCATCTGATAATGCCAGTGTTCGGGTGTGGCTATGAGCACATAATCGATATCTTTTTTCCCAAGAATCTTCTGATAATTTTTAAATGACTTAGCATTTGTTAATTCTTTTGCTCTGTCTAACCTGTTTGAGTAAACATCACAGACTGCTTTAATCTCCACATTGTCTGATTCTTTCATTTGCAATAAGGCCTCCATGTGACTATTCGCCATGCCACCGCAACCAATGACGCCCATATTGATCCTTTCATTTGCTCCAATGATTCGCGCATAACTTTTTGCTGACATACCCAGGGTGCTTCCGAATGTGGCAATTCCGGCTGTTGTACCTGCTAATCCGATGACAAACTGCCTTCTTGAAATATTAGTTTTTCCCATTTCCTACTATTTATTTAACAATTACTTCATTAACTTAGATAGCTCTCTAAGTTACGAATATGTAGGATATTTGGTGGGGATTATTAATGGTA
>JAOZUK010000754.1 GCA_029938715.1 Bacteroidales bacterium
TGCAGGTTTATGAACATAACCAGGTGACCGACAGCCATAAATGAAATGCTTGTAATCAATAAACCCCTTCTGCTGAATTTTTTAATCAGTCCAAATGCGATCACCGTGCAGATAAAAATGAAAATATATACTGGCATGGAGGTCAATATGGCACTTGATCCTATATTAATTCCGGCTTCTAAAAGAATGGTAGGAGCGTACATCAGCATCATATTAACGCCATTGATCTGAGAGTATATCATGATGATGATACCTATTATTAAAGCAACCCTCATCCCGGGCCGGAGAAGTTCTCTGAACTTGCCGGTTTCCCGCTTTAGTTCATTCTCTATCTCTTTTAATTCAAGCTCTGCTGTCTCCCTGCCATTGATTTTTGTCAATATCCGAAGTGCATCACTGCCCCGGTTGTGGGCAGCCAACCACCTGGGGCTCTCAGGTATTACGAAAAGTCCGACTAACAAAATGGCTATGGGGACTGCTTCCATGCCAAACATCCACCTCCAACCAGATTCCTGGAAAGAGAACAGATAACATACCACCACGGAAAGATTTATACCTATTACGTTGGCCAGTTGATTTACATTGATAAGAGGCCCCCTCATGTGTGGAGGGGATAATTCTGCAATATAGATGGGAGATGAAATCATGGCTAATCCAATACCCATACCACCCAGAAAACGCCATATGGCAAAGTCCCAGATAGTTGCTGCCAATGCACTGCCCACAGCTGAAATCATAAATAACACTGCAGCTGTCATCATGGTTTTACGCCTTCCAATCTTTTCCGAGAACCAGAGTCCTGCTAAAGGACCTGCAATCGCACCCAGAATCGCACTGCTTACCGCGAACCCTTTCATGGTGGCTGAGAGGTTAAAATGTTCCTGCAGGTAGGGCAGGGCTCCGGCGATGACAACCAGGTCATAACCGAAAAGAAATCCACCAATGGATGCTACAAGGGCTATTCTGGCTATATATAATCTACTGCTTCTAATACTATAATCGTTCTGCATAGGATTACTTTTTCAAAGCTAACGCTTTATGAGGACTGAATAAAAACGGGGGAAGGTAGGCCTGAATATTGGAAAAGGGAAGTACCTCAGGTTTCAGGGTGATACCGAGAGATTCCTGCATGAATTTCCTTCTCGCCTCTATCCGGCTCCACCCTTCCGGCCAGCGTTCGCTGAATATCTGCCTTGTTTCCTCGTCAGCCAGCGCGATCCCGTCTTCGGCGTTTATGCTGAAATACCGTTTATGGTTGACGGGTATAATATCAGCCTGCAGAGCCATGCCACTCTTTAGTTCTATTTCAGATCCTTTATATACCGGAGAATGTACCCACTCTTCGAGGTGAATATAGTGCCCCGGATTTAATGCTAAACCTGTAAATTCTCCTTC
>JAOZUK010000270.1 GCA_029938715.1 Bacteroidales bacterium
GACCATCGGACCACCAGCTCCAGGATGCACGACCTGGTTTAATCCACTCGGTATTCTCGACTACAGATGGTAGACTCAGATGGGTCACCATGGAAGACTCAACAATAGTCTTCAAAGACTCGCCCATAATAATCAAACGCCAGGGTGTGGCCCATGGCAGCGCCGATGATGGATAAACGTCACCAATACCCAGTCCCTCCTCTGCATCAGGCATCCGGATGGTATAGTTGCCATTACCGGCCTCCTGATTCAAACGGGAACCGCAATATGTTTTATCTAATCCTGCCTCAGAAATTAATACCCAGTATCCTCCATTATGGATTTCAAAAAGGGCAGGAAAGGACCATCCTGCTTTATTGGGAGAAGAAGTTCCAACTTTAATCTCTTTTTGATAATACTGTTCGTAGGCCGGCCAGTATTCACCCGCTTCTGCATGAGGCAGCATAAAAGCGATCCCATCCTCCGGCAAAGAGAATCCAGTCACTTCATTGCTCACGGTATACAGCTCTCCATCTTCCTCAGGAAAATTGTACCTGAATGCAACGCCATCATTGTAGGCCCTTAGAATCAGATCCATTTTACTTCCCTGATCATTGTTAAAATTGAGCGTAAGTTGATTAGAAAAGTCATGGCATTCCTTGCGCTTTCCATGCAACAGGCTGTACTTTTCATCTACCACTTCGACAGGAGATGCCGAAATGAATGACAAACCTTCAATGAACTGCTGATCCTCCCTTTCAATTCCCAGGGGTGAAGATGAAATTACCA
Organism: Bacteroidales bacterium; assembly: GCA_029938715.1. Lineage (GTDB taxonomy): Bacteria > Bacteroidota > Bacteroidia > Bacteroidales. Next base: position 769 of record JAOZUK010000270.1, read on the forward strand.
CAATTTCACCTGTCTCCGTACGACTTGAAACCTGATAATAGAGCTGGTTCTCCGGCTCAACATTATCTATGGTTACTATCAATTTACCATCAGGTGATGATAGCTGCCAACTGTTTTGTTCTGCACATGAAATTAACAGTAAAACGGAAACTGCTAATACAGAGAAATTTCGCAAACTGATTCCTAAATTTTTCATTTCTTTAATTTTTATGATTTCTTTCAGCGTCACTCACCCTCCATCCACTTCCAGACCGGAATTACGCTTATTCTCTTTCCATCCTTTTCCAATTCATCCTTTTGGTTAAAAGTGAAAATATAACCTTCGTTTAAACCCAACACGCTTAATGCCTCTCCTAAACCGTTTACTTCGCGGCGGAGGTTGTCGGTATTTAAATCGTAACAAACCTGAACTGCCATTTCAACTTTGCTGTTTTCTGAAACAATGAAATCGCATTCTCCTTTTTGCCGGTAATAGAAAATCTCTTTACCCAACCTTTTCAAATGAATATAAACAAGGTTTTCAAGGAGTCTGCCCCGGTCTTTAGAGAAAGACATGGAAAGATTGGTAATTAATCCTGTATCAATACCGTATATCTTTTTTGGGTTTTTCGCCTGTTGTTTCAATGAATAACTAAAACGTGGTACGGTAAAGAACAGGTATGCATCCTCAAAATAGGATATATATGAAGCAACCGTATTACTTGAACCCAGTTCAAATGTTTTAGCCAGGCTACTATACGAAAACTCTTTCCCGACATTGGTTGCCAAAAAAACACCAAGTTCTTTTACAATTTTCGGGTTACGTAAGCCGTGCCTGACAACAATATCACGATAAATCAAATCGTTATACAGATTCAATAGTACATCCCTGTTTTTTGTGTTAAGGAATTCAGGCATTCCCCCAAACTGAAAATAGCCTGAAAATGATTCTACACCAGAGCTTAGGTTAAAATGGGTAAGATATTCAGCATAGGAAAACGGGTAGACCTCAAGTGAAATTTGCCGTCCGGTTAAACTTGTGCCCAATTCTCTGCTCAGCATTCTTGCATTTGAACCGGTAACTATTACTCTCTTCTTTTTATCTTGCAACACCCGTACGTACTTCTCCCAGCCATCAACGTTTTGGATTTCATCGAAAAAAAATAGTTCTGAATTACCAATCCTCCCAAATATCTTCTCTAATTTGAAAAAATCATTTACACTGAAAGCAGATAACCGTGGGTCTTCAAAACTCAAATAATTATAGTGTGAATATTTCCTGGCTATTTGTAGCAATGCCGTACTTTTACCACATCTTCTTATACCGGTTAGTATTTTAACCTGATTATCTGTCAGATCAATTTTATCAGTTATTTCCCTGGGTGTCCCTTCAAGAATTTCTTTATTGGATTTCGTCTGATATTCGAGCACCTCCTCTATTTGCAATTCCAGCATCCTTGCTATTTTTTCTTTCAAAGGTAATCCATTCTTATTAGTAATGCAATCCTATTTTCATTATAAATGATAATTAATTCTCAATACTAATGAGAATCAAGAAAATCATCACCCGTCTCCTCCATCCACTTCACCAGTTTATTACGAAGTGATTCTTTGACTGCCTGCATATCAGGTTCGGAAACCAGATTTTGCATCTCTCCCGGATCTTCAGCCAGGTTAAACAATTGTTCACTCCTTTCTCCTTTGGAATATAGGTTATATTTATACTGATTCATTCTGATCATCCGGCCCTTCCAGGTCGGATCCTTCGGATCAGTGGCCAGTTCTGTAACTATAAATCCATCCGATTCCGTCTCAGGATCATCAAGAAATGGTTTAAGACTTTTACCGAGAAATGATTCCAGAATATCAATACCGGCATAATCGCACATGGTCGGCAGAATATCCAGTCCACTGATAAGCGTTTGCTTTATCCCGGGCGAGATTTTACCTTTCCATGAGATAATAAACGGAACCTTAACGGATTCTTCGTAGAGGGTCAGTTTTGCAGCCCACCTGTGAGAACCAGCACCATCGCCGTGGTCACTTGTAAAGATAATCAGGGTATTTTCCTCAAGACCCTTCGCTGTGAGAGCATTCAATATTCGTCCTATCTGCTCATCGACCCGTTCGGTCATTCTATAATAGTGATAGATATAATTTTGCCACTCTGTATGGCTGAAATTCGCAGCAGCTACAATCTCTCCACCGTACCAGGTCTGTTCCCGCTTATTCTGAATAAGGGTGGGCTCATCCGGTGCCACCTCGAAGTTCAATGGCAGGGGCGGTAATTCCTCCATATTCTCAGGGATGGGAAACCTGTCAGGTTTAGTAGGAACATAGCAAATATCATGGGGATTGCAGAATGAGACTGCCAGCAGAAAGGGTTTCTCATCTCCATAATTCGCAATAAAAGAGACAGCAGCATCAGCGAGGTACATATCGGTAGTATCCCCATAGCCCCACTCCGGATAGTTTATGCTTGAATCGTAAAATGAAAGCAGCTCAAAACCCGGGATTGAATGATAATTGCTTTTTGCTCTCAGCGGATAACTCTCCGGCAGATGCCACTTCCCTGCCCAGACTGTCCGGTATCCTGCATCCCTGAATATCTCACCCATGGTGGGAAATTCTATCTCAGGTGGCTCCTCCCTGGGTGAGCGATTAAAATCATATCCCGTTTCATGAGGCATCCGGCTGGTAATCATGCTGCTTCGGGAAGGAGCACACACGGGGGAGGTGCAATAGGATTGTTCAAAACGCACTCCTGTCGCAGCCAGCTGGTCCATAGCAGGTGTTTCCAGGTAGTCATTACCGCTACAGCTCATGGCATTGATGGTCTGCTGGTCTGTGAATACAAAAATTATATTGGGTTTTTCAAGGTCAGATTTATCTTTCTGTGCAGCGGACCCACAGGAGGAGAGAATCAGAACAGTTATGGCTGGAATAATAAAGTTTATGATATTTCTGAATAGTTGCATGAGTTCAAATTGTTGAAGGCAATTCCAATTCATCACCTGTTTCCTGCTGCCATCTCTTTATCTTCTCAAGAAGCACAGCCATTATTTCCTTATATTTTTCATCTTTTGCCAAATTTTTTCTCTCCTGTGGATCATCGAACAAATTAAACAATTCGTGTTCTTTTGTAACCGGACTCACAGTAAACCTCCAGCCATCATTTGTTACAATGGTTCGCAACTCTTCGTTGTGGCATTCAATCCACTCATCTTCACCACCAGCCATATCGGTTTTCCATTTCATGGAACCCAATCCTACTGTTTTTTGAATATTTCTCCAGTATTCCTGGGTGTCATTCCATTGGAGAAATACATCATCTTTTAGAGTAAAATCGGATTCCTGAAGAAGTGGATATAAACTTTTACCGTGCAAACTTTCAGGAACTTCAAAACCCATGGCATCAATCAGGGTTGGAGTGACATCAATATTACTTGATAGGCCCCTCACTCTGTAGGATTCTGTCTGTCCTGGTAAGTGCAACAGATAAGGAACCGTTGCAGACTCCTTGTAGAACAACGTTTTATGAGCCAGTTTATGGCTTCCCATCATATCGCCATGGTCGGATGTAAATACGATAATTGTATTCTCCTCCAATCCATTATCTTTTAGGCTTTGTAATATTTTTCCAACATTGCGGTCAACCAGTGTGCATAATCCGCGATATGCTGCAATTAATTGTCTCCAACCCGCCTCAGTTGATAAATCATACTGTTCATCCCCGTTTTTGCGGAAGCTTTCAGCCATAATGCGAACTCTTAAAATATCCTCTTCGGTGATATCAGCATCAAAGTTATCAGGCAATTTAATTTCAAATGGGTCATACAGGTCTGTTAATGGACCGTGAAAAGGCATATGTGGTTCCAGGAAACTCACGTAGAGAATAAAAGGATTATCTTTATTCGCGGCAATGTATTCAGTTGCGGTTTTTGCAAGAAAAGATGCCTTTGTGAAATCTTCCGGCAGATGTGCCGCCATAGGTCTTGAAAATTTATTGTTTTTCGGGTCAGGCTTAAATCCCATTTCCACGAGCCAATGATGATAAGCACTGCGTTCATTTTCTGAATTTCCTTCCGAATAATGATCGGTATAAAAATCCTCTATCCCAACCCATTCATCAAAACCATGCTGTGCAAAGATTTCATCTCCAAGATGCCATTTGCCG
>JAOZUK010000755.1 GCA_029938715.1 Bacteroidales bacterium
TTGAACTAAGAGATGTCACATTCCGGGTTGGAGCAGAAGAGCATATCTATGAAACGAATCTACTCCTTGAACCCGGTGGGTTTAATATTTTGTTAGGTACTACGCTCAGTGGTAAGACTACCCTGATGCGATTAATGGCAGGATTGGATAAACCAACGACAGGAGAGATCTGGACCAAAGACGGTAACGTGACCGGAGTTCCAGTACAGAAGCGCAGCGTTGCAATGGTTTACCAGGCTTTTATTAATTACCCCAGTTTTACTGTTTATGACAATATTGCCTCACCATTAAAAGTTGCCGGCCTGTCCAAAAGTGCAATCAAAGAAAAGGTCCACCACATTGGTGATCTCTTAAAACTGACACCTATGTTCAACCGTCTGCCCAGTGAACTGTCAGGAGGCCAACAACAGAGAACGGCTTTAGCAAGGGCACTTGTCAAGGGTACCGAACTCGTGTTACTGGACGAACCGTTAGCCAATCTTGATTATAAACTGCGTGAAGAACTACGTGATGAATTACCCAGGTTGTTTGCTGACACTGGTGCTACTGTAGTGTATGCCACCAGTGAGCCACTTGAAGCCTTGATGCTGGGTGGTCACACTGCAACACTCAGAGAAGGGTGCGTTGTTCAGTTCGGGCAGACTGCCTCGATTTATCGAAAACCGTCTACCATGGAAAGTGCCGAAGTATTCTCAGACCCGCCGATTAACACTGCTGTCATCAAGAAAGAGGGGGAAATGGCTTATCTGGGTGAAACCGTTTCCTGGAAAGTGCCCGAACAATTAGCATCTCTGCCTGATGGTGACTATAAGATTGGTCTGCGGCCTCATCACCTGTCACCTGAAGGTCAGGGTGTCGAAGTCGAAGGCATTGTTCGTATTGATGAAATCAGTGGCTCAGGGTCCATTATTCGTATGAATGTGGATGACAATATCTGGGTCTGTGAAACCCGCAGCATTCATTCCTACGGATTTGGCGAAAAGGCTCGTTTTGTTTTTAATGCTGATCACTGTATGTATTTCGGAGCAGATAATCAGCTTATTGAACGACACCATTCTTCATCCGATCAGACTGATATTACGAATCCAGACAGGTTCTAACATGGCAACAATCAGATTTAAAAATGTACAGCATGCTTACCCGCCACCCAAAGGTCAGAAACCGGTGTATGCACTGAAGGAAGTGAATCAAACCTGGGAAGATGGAGGTGCTTATGCTCTACTGGGCCCTTCAGGATGCGGCAAGACAACGCTGTTGAATACCATTTCCGGACTGCTGAACCCTTCTGAAGGTGAAGTCTATTTTGACGATCAGGATGTGACAAACCTGCCCACGTCAGAGAGACGCATTGCTCAGGTGTTTCAGTTTCCCGTGGTCTACGACACCATGACAGT
>JAOZUK010000756.1 GCA_029938715.1 Bacteroidales bacterium
GCGAAAAGCAGATTTTTACCGTCAGGGGACCTACTCAATAGGTGCCGGTCGAAATGAGAATGTTCATAAAGCACCTTTTCTTCACCGGATTCCAGATCATGATTTACAAGCCGGTCTTTAAAAAACAGATAGAAGATGCTTTTCCCATCTGCAGACCATTCAAGATCAGAGAGGGGGAATGCATCATCATCAGGGACATTGTATTTATAATTGGATAAGTCAAGAATTTCATCTATTTGGCCTGTTTTGACATCAACAGTAAATATGCCACCGTGAAAACCTTTTGTGCTGGATGTATCTTTAATTATACCCGTAACAAGAATTGAATTCCCATCAGGAGACCAGCATGGTGACATAGCATAGATGGTGTTTTCCGCAAGTTTTCGTTCTTCACCGGTTTTTAGATCTTTGATAGTAAGCGCCCAGGGTGTTTGGGATTTATTATTTTCATTGATGTAGGCTAGAGATTGTCCATCAGGAGACCATTTTATCCAGAAATTTGAACCCAACAGGGATTTTCCTTCTTTCTCAGCCAACTGTCCTTTTTCAGCATTAAATGTGGCTAGGTAGGCATTAAAATTACGCCTTGAAAAACCATAATAGCAATCTCCGTTTTGAGTAAAACCCATGGGTTGGACTTCCCCTAAGTCAGAATAGATTCTTTTCTCTGAACCGGAAGGTTTACCTTCAACAACAGGTATTGCCCATAAATCCCAGCTCCCCGAACGATCACTCAGGAATAAGAATTCCCTTCTCCCTGGAGCCCAGCCCAGTACCCTGTCATTGGCAGGATGTTTAATAAGAGGGATTTCATTGCCCCCATCAATGGTCAACAAATTGATATCCCAATTTTCACTACTGGTTTTATCATTAAAATCATATGCGATATACATTTGGTCCTGAGAACACGATATCTGTGGCCATCCCTTATCGATTGTCTTTAGCACTTCCAAGGTCCCATCCAAAGAGGACATCCTACAGATTTCACTGCTGCGTGACTTATTTATTTTACGAATGACAATAAGCTCTTCATCTGATCGCCATGTAACTGGATACAATTCCTCATCCTCTTGTTTGTAGATCGTACGGGGCGATGGATCCTCAACGTCCACAAGACACAAATCAAATGTATGGTTTGGATTCCACCAGGAATAAGCGATCTGCTTACCATTTTTTGATATCGCTGTGCTTATAACAAAACGACCCGGATCATCCAGGGTGGCTTCATTTGTAAGAATGCGATCTTCTCCGGTCACTAAATTGTGAACAGCCAGGTCACCCTTACCCCAATCAACATAAGCGCGAAAAGTACCATCGAATGAGACAGGTCCAAATACACCAGAATAATTACTTTTCACTATTTGCTTAATCCTGATTCCTTCAGGTTCTTCAG
>JAOZUK010000757.1 GCA_029938715.1 Bacteroidales bacterium
TTTCCATTTGAAAGAAATCATGAAATGATTTCAGTTGAACTTCCAGAAAATCAGGATATTCCAGCTGATTCTTAATGGAAGCAAAACTTATACGGTCTTGATTTTTAACTGGCATTGACATCGCTTTTTAATCCGTGGATTAATGTGTAAACATATAAGTGCAAAAAGGCTTAGACCCCCCTTGATGGGGATCTAAACCTGTAAGTGGAAAATGCGATTGCCCTATTATTTAAGCTCAACTTCTGCTCCGGCTTCTTCTAATTGGGTTTTGAGAGATTCAGCTTCTTCCTTGCTTACACCTTCTTTAATAGGTGCAGGTGCGGAATCAACCACAGCTTTTGCTTCTTTCAGTCCGAGTCCGGTGAGTTCCTTAACAAGCTTAACAATCTGAAGCTTGGCTCCACCCGGAGCTTTCAGGATTACATCAAAATCGCTCTTTACGGCATCTCCGCCACCGTCACCACCCTCGGCGGGACCAGCTACGGCAACTGCAGCAGCTGCAGGTTCGATACCATGCTCTTCTTTGAGTACTGTGAGCAACTCATTTACTTCTTTGACGGTCAGTTCGACCAACTGATCAGCAATTTTTTTAACGTCAGCCATTTTTATTGAATTTTTAATGTATTAGTTTTCTTTGTTTGATAATGTTTCCAAAGCGCCGGCCAGTTTTGATCCACCTGAAGCCAATGCAGACACCAGGCTCTGAGCCGGTGACTGAAGTAGCATAAGCAGGTCTCCCAGCAGCTCTTCTTTGTTCTTGATAATGGAGAGGGCTTCAAGCTGATCATCTCCGATATAGATAGATTCTTCCACGAAGGCACCCTTAAGAACAGGCTTCTCCATGGTTCTTCTAAACTCCTTGATCAGTTTGGCAGGGCTATTCCCTGTTTCACAGAACATGATGGAGGTTGAATCTTTCAGTATATCGTAAAGATCATCGAAATCGCCTTCTGACTTCTCCATTGCTTTACGGAGTAATGTATTCTTGACGACAAGCAGATTGATCTCCTTCTCAAAGCATTTCCTTCTCAAACTTGATGTATCCTCAGCATTCAGCGCTGAAATATCGGTGAGGTAGAAATGTTTGGTATCGTTCAATCGTTGAGCCAAATCCTCAATGATTACATCCTTTTCTTCTCTTCTCATTATATTGAGACTCTTTAGCGATTATTATTCATCTACAACTTTAGCATCTAACTTGATTCCAGGACTCATGGTGCTGGACAGATAGATACTCTTGATATAGGTCCCCTTTGCAGCAGTTGGTTTCAGCTTAACGATCGTGTTTACAAAAACACGAGTATTTTCAGCTATCATTTCTGCAGTAAAGGATACTTTACCAATAGAGGTATGGACGATACCGTATTTGTCTACTTTGAAATCGATTTTACCC
>JAOZUK010000758.1 GCA_029938715.1 Bacteroidales bacterium
ATTCCCTGCTCAATTCCCTGCTCAATTAACCTGAGGCGGTATTCATCAAGTGCATCTTTTGCTTCCGGCGATACTGTTTCCATGATCTGATTAATTTTCTCAGGTTTTAAGCCTGATACATTATATAAATATAACACAATTCCCTGAATATTTGCTTTCTCAATGTTTGTAAACTCCCTGAATATCCGCTCTGACAGAATGGGATTATCCTGAATGAAATCAAAAAGATTATAGCTTCGCTTCAAAAGCCACACCCCGATTTTCACACCTGGCTGTTTGAAATGCTGAAGGATGGCATGAAGGCTAAAATATCACCCATCCGGACTTGGGTTTCTCATCAAAGGTCATGATTTATACCAGTCGTCATCATAGATTCTGACAGAGTGGGGGGATTTCCTGTAGAATGCCATCTCGTAGTCAATCGCTTCTCCCTGTTTCGTTGCCCTCAGAGGCATCTCCTCCCTGGTATAAGCATTAAGTGCATTGGCTGGCCAGTGAGAGAACTGCTCAAGCACCCGGTCAATTACCTCTTTTTCAGCTGCTCCTAGTTTCATCAGGTTTGGGTGAACCCCGGGCAGGTACTTAATAAGCGGGATGCCTTTGTAGTTGCCCTTGAACCTTTGTAATTTGCCTTCCTTTTCCATCTCTTTCAGGATTCCGGTGATATTTTCAGGGGAGGGACCAAATGCCTGTTTGGTATAGAGCAGGCCAGTAAGCTGCTCCTCATTGAGCTCAAAATGGTTGAAATCACATAAATAGAGCAGATTTATTAGCAGGTTGACATCCATTCTTGGCAAGGCACCGCATTTACCTGTGATATAAAGAATCACCGTTTCCAGCTTTGTCCTTTTCAATTTTGGTACTGAATTCCGCATAACATCCATTTCTGTCTCAAGCTCTGGTTCTTCTACAATAGGCATTGTAGTCGATGCTTCATACGCTGCCGAATGAAACTCATCCAAAGAGAAGCTAAGTGCTTCCGATAGCATCCTTAATTCAATTGCAGAGATCTGTCGGTTTCCCTTTTCAATTTGTACCACAGATGATCTGGATATCTGTAACATCCTGGCGATATCTTCCTGTGAAAAACCATTTTCCACCCGGATATCTTTCAGTTTCTTCCCCAATTGCCGGGGGGTAAGTTGTCTGTTCATGCGTTCGTATTTTCCTCAAAGTTATAAAAAGATAGAATAACAAACAAATAAATGTGCGAATAACGAACATATGAGTTCGTAATAAATCAAGGATGCCTCTGAGAGAGACACCCCTGTTTAAATAAACCAACTAACTAAAACTATTGCTAAGCTTTTAAGCGGTTTGCTACCTCTTCCCAGTTAATTACATTCCAGAAAGCTTCAATGTATTCTGGTCTGCGGTTCTGGTAATTCA
>JAOZUK010000087.1 GCA_029938715.1 Bacteroidales bacterium
TAACCTGGCGCAGCCAGATGTAACCCTAACCTGGCGCAGCCAGATGTAACCCTAACCTGGCGCAGCCAGATGTAACCCGTCACCCCTCACTATATATACTTCGATATGGTATTCAGTAATTCGTTTACTTTGATGGGTTTGGAGAGGTAATCGTCACAGCCTGCTTCTTTGCTGATTTCCCGTTCACCCGACATGGCGTATGCCGTCTGCGCTATTACGGGCAGATTCTGCCGCTCCTGCTTAATCACCTTTGTGCACTCGTAACCGTTCATCAGGGGCATATTGATATCCATCAATACCAGGCTAAGGTCCTCATGTTGCCTGAAGAGTTTAATGGTTTCCTCTCCGTCCTTCGACCAGATGACCTCCACTCCAGTATCCTTTATGGCCTCAAACAGAAAATAGTAATTGGAATGATCGTCCTCGGCTATCAGGATCTTCTTCCCCTCCCACGATTTCATATTGCTTGAGGGGGTCCTCAACGATGCTTCGTGTTTTAAGGGAACTTCATGTCTGGGAAGAATGAACCAGAACCTGGATCCCTCACCTGATATGGAATCCACCCCGATCTCCCCACCAAGAATCTCAGTGAGGTTCTTGGAGATTGCCAATCCCAGGCCAGTTCCACCATAGAGCTTGGTTTTGGTTTCATGTCCCTGCATAAACCGGTCAAAGATTACCTTCTGTTTCTCTTCCCTGATTCCGATACCCGAATCTTTCACATAGAAAAGAATGCCCTCCGGATGCTCCTGAAGACCAAGCTCAATTTCACCCTCCTCTGTAAACTTGACTGCATTGCTAAGCAAATTCACAAGGATTTGCTTGAGTCTGAAGGGATCTGTATAGATGGCCAGGTCATTAAAGGGCCACTCCCATTTCAGGTTTAAGGATACCTCATCCTTCCCATTTCGTTTGAGGGTCTGGATGAAAGTCAGGTGAAGCTCTTTAAAGAGATCCTTGATAAAGCACTCTGAAATATGCACATTTACCTGTCCGGCTTCAATTTTTGCTATATCGATGATATCATCGATAAGCCGCATCAGGTCGTCTGCCCCCTGGTTGATCTGGGCAATAAAGTCCCTTCGCACTTCAGGAGCCAGTTGTTCGTCCGTAAGCAGGTCTGAAAAACCCACGATGGCATTCATGGGGGTTCTGATCTCATGCGACATGTTGGAGAGAAAGGCTGTTTTAAGTTTATCCGACTCTTCAGCCTTGTATTTGGCCTCCAGCACTTTTCGCTCGGCTTCCTTTCTTTCAGCGATATTCTTCATGATAAGCACCATGGACTCGGGCTTGCCTTCTGTGGTATAGATGGCACCGCTGGAGACCTCGGCTTCGAAAGCGGTCCCATCGGGTCGAACCACCTCATACTCAAGGTTCTTAAGGTATCCTGATTTCCAGGTTTCATTAAAATCTGCTATGGCTGAGCGCCAGGAAACCGGATTAATAAATCGAAAAATCTTCTCTCCATGCACCAGCTCCGCATCCGCGGCAAATGTGGTAATGAATGCACTGTTAAAGTCTACTATCAGCGCATTGGGATCTACAACAATCATAGGATCAGGAGACGATTCGAAGACCCGTCTTTGCCGCTCCTGTGTGAACCTGAGGTGATCCTGGTGCCTCCTTCTTTCAATGGCCAGGGCAATCTGGTCGCTGGCAAATTCAAGCAGCGAGGCATCCGAGGCTGTATAGACCACATCCTCTGAATAGGATTGCACAGCAAATACACCCACGGTTTTTTCTTCATGCTTCAGGGGAACACCCAGCCAGCTTACACAGGGGGCTCCCACCGGTTCAATCTCACCCTGTCGCGTAAGCTCTCGTTCCCGCTCATTATCCACCAGCTGGGCCACTCCGGTCCGGATCACATAACTGGTAAGGGTTTTCCTGGCGGGAAATTCCGTAAAGGAGTCCTTTTCATCTTCCATAAAAGGAAGTGTGAGGGTATCTGAATCTTCATTATAGAGTGCCAGAAAACAGTTGGTGGTATCTAAAACCCAGTTGAGTGACTCCCGGATCTTCAGGTATAACTCATCCAGGCTTTGGGTGGTACTTACTGCATTGGAGATATCAAAAAGTACCTGCTTAATCAGCTCATCCTGCTTTCTTTTGTCAATATTTTCATGAATTCCGGTCAGACGGATGGTATTGCCCTCTGCATCGAAACTCACCGACCTGCCTATGGAGCGAATCCATACATAAGAACCGTTCTTGTGCCTGAGCCTGAACTCTATCTCGAAAGAATCCGCCCGGTCCTTAATACTCCCTGTTACTGCCTGCAATGTCTCCTCGAGATCATCAGGATGAAGCAGCGAGTTCCAGGTTTCGAATTCCTGGGGCAATTCATCCGCTCCGTAACCCAGCATGGCGAACCACATGGGGGAGAAGTAGACTTCATTGGTTACAATTTCCCAGTCCCACAAACCGAGACTGGAAGCATGCAGGGCCAGGTTGAGTCTCTCTTCACTTCGTTGGAGTGCATCCTGCGATTCTCTGGAACCTGTAATATCCCTGGCCACTCCAATCACAGAATCGATGACCTTCGAATTGCTGATTTCGGGATAGAGCCGCCACTCAAAAGAGACCATCTTTCCATCTTTGGGCAGATCAAATACAATGGTATTTGGTTTCCCACTCTCGAAAACCTGGTTCAGGGCGTTATCCCACAGGTTAACCAGCTCTTCAGAAAATATTCCCATCTCCTGATGGTTTTTATGCAGAAAATCCTCGATGGGGATTCCGGTCTGGCCAAGCACAGCTTCATTTACATATAGATGCCTGTGATTCCGGTCAAAGCGCATAATTATATCGGGCGAATTCTCCGCCAGAGCCCTGAAGTGCTCCTGCGACTCCCGAAGCGATTGTTCGGTTCTCTTCTGCTCATCAATATCCCTGGTAACCAGCAGAAGTTGAGGTAGATTGTTAATCTGTACAAAGGAGAAGGAGTTAAAGGTCCAGAATTTTCTCCCTTTTGCCGTGACATTCAACCACTCGAATGAGACAGGCTTCCCTTTTCGAGCCATGGCAATATACTCCCTGGCCTTATCCATGGTATACCCATCAGCCGCACTTGAGAAGGTCTCAATGGCGACGTTCCTAACTTGCGCCTCATCGGTTAATTCAAAAAGTTCGAGAATCCGGGGGTTATAGTCGGTAAGCTCAAAGCTCTCCGCATCAAAAAGCAGGAATCCATCGTTGGCTGACTTAAAAATGGAGAGGTACCGGTCCCTCGAATCGATCAGGGCATCTTCCGCAACCTGGCGCTCCTTGATCACCTTGGAGAATTTCAAAGAGGAGTAGACCGAAGGGACCAGCTTATAGAGCCCCTCTTTTCCTATGGAGTCCCAGATCCCCGAACGAAGCGTACTGGCTGCCTTCTCCTGGTTCTTCTCACCCACAAGGTAGATGAGTGGAACCTCTGCAGAGTAGGGCAGGATCTCCCGCTCAATGTCCTCCCTGATGTGATCCGGCTGATCGAAATCGGCAATAACCAGATCAGGTGGGTCCTCAATCAGAAGAGATTGAATCTTCTCCTTACTGGTACAGTGAGATGCAGTCACCGCAAACTTACCCTCTTTCAGGGCAAGAATAACATGCTCAACCAACTGTGGATCGAGGTACCAAAAACAGATGCGAATCTTCAGACCGGCCATCTAGGTTGAATCACTTAGTAAAATGATTAAGGATTGATCTCATCAAGCCAACGGTTCCTGGTGGCTGAATTACCAGGAGATTCAATCCAAATTCCATGCTTTCAGAGAGAAATTTAGGTAAAAAAAATGTAATGTTCATGAATATGATAGGCATAAGTTGTCAACCTCTCCTACGAATCCTATTCGTCAAGAGTTACACCATGCCTTGAAAATAATAGTTACCAGCCCATGAATGACACTTGGGTTGGATCAGAATTTCAAACGAATGCCAGCCATCACATGGGTCCCTGCCTGCGGAAAGAAACCATCGTAAACCCCTTCCTCTCCTTCAGAATAATAGCGATAAATCCACGCATTGGTCTCATATTGCACGTTAAACAGGTTGGAGACCTGGATATGTACAGCAATCTCCTCCATAAATTGTGGATAAAAAGCATAGGATACCCTCAGATCATTCACGAAATAGGGATTGAGAATGCGAGCTTCAGAGGAGGTGTTATCGATAAATTGTTTCCCAACGTATCGCGAAATCAGGCTCAGGTGAAGCTCTTTTAAAGGCTCCACATCCAGCTTGCTGTTAAACATTACCGAAGGTGAAAATGAAAGGTTGGAGGTTCCCAGCTCCTCGACCACCTGGTAGGGTTCATTCTCGGGATCTGACCAGTAGTCCCAGTTATCCACATATCCTTTGTAATTGAGAATCTTATTCTGACTGAAGGTGGCATTCAGGTCCCACCTGAACCAGGTGTTAGGTTTGATGCTTCCCGAAACCTCTATACCTGCCCTGTAACTATCCTTCACATTGGTCATAATGGCACTTCCCACATCATTGATTTCACCTGTTAATACAAGCTGGTCGGTATAATCCATGTAGTAAAGGTTGGCATTGAGGCTATAGATCGAGCTCTGAAGGGTATAACCAGCCTCATAGTCGAGCATCGATTCTTTAACGGGTACCGGTCCTGCCGGATCTGCATCCACAAAATTGCTTCGGTTGGGCTCCCGGTTGGCACGGGCCACAAAAAGGTAGGCCCGCTGGGACTGGTTTATCTGATAATTGAAACCTGCTTTGGGATTGAAAAAGAGGTAGTTGTGTTCCTGTCCTATGTCACGCAGGTCATCATCCGATCCTTTAATTCCATAGTCAATCCCACGTAGCTGCAGGTCCACAAAAAGGGAGAGCCTGTCGCCTGCATTCCAATTGGCCTTCACGTAGGTGTTCCAATCCGTTTTTCTGCCTGCATTCTCATACCAGCGATGCCGGATCTCACTATTTCCTGGATATTGCGCCCAGATCACTGTTCCGTAGTGGTCCCCGTCATACAGGTTCCAGCCTCCTCCCAGCACGGCTCCGATCCGGTCTCCTTCATAATGCAAACCTCCCACTATCCCGTAAAAGTCATTCTCCAGCCATTTGCGACGAATCAGGTTGGTCTCTGTGATGGTATCTCCTCCTATGGTCACATCATCGAGCAGATAGTCGGAGAGAGATTCATCCTCCTTGTACTGCTCATAATAGCCGGCTCCCCGTGTGTAGTGAAGGGCGGCATTGGCGTACCATTTTTCATTGAATGATCTGGAGAGATGAAGCTGGTAATGGGTCTGCTTATAGTGATCGACCTGGTTGTCATAGAAGACCATGTTGCCTTCCTGGTCTGTATAACTGCCCAGTCCATTATAGGTGCGGTTGCTTTCCAGAAGGTAAGATGGCAAACCGTTCCAGGCCTGGTATAGCTCCTCGGTTCCTGAAAAAGTAACAAATTTCACCAGGGTATTGACATTGTGGTAAGCAGCCGATATATAATAGGACTTCAGGTTGGTCCACGACCTGTCGATGTAACCGTCGGAGTGCAGATCCGAGAGTCGCATATCCACCGAGAAATGATCTTTGATCAATCCCGATCCCGCTGAGATGGTATTTCGATAAGTGTTAAACGAACCCAGGGTTCCCTCATAGATGGCATAGGGCTCTTTCTCCAGTTTTCGGGTCTGGAAGTTCACACTGGCCCCAAAGGCAGCTGCTCCATTGGTGGAGGTTCCTACCCCACGCTGGATCTGGATGTTGTCTACCGAAGTGGCTATATCGGGCAGATCGACCCAGTAGACCGAATGCGATTCTGCATCGTTCAGGGGAATCCCATTGATGGTCACATTGATGCGGTTGGAATCGGTCCCCCTGATCCTCATGGAGGTATAACCAATGCCATGCCCCGCATCGGAGGAGGTCACCAGCGAAGGTGTTGAGGCCAGCAGGTAGGGTACATCCTGACCGAAGTTCCTGGAGGTGATCTCCTCACTGTCCAAATTCGAAAAAGCCACCGGGGTTTTTGTACCGGCCCGGGTGGCGGTTACGATCACCTCTTCGCCCAGGATGGTAGCCCTCTCCATGGCTATGGTCCCAAGGTCAAGATCCCTATCCACAACCACAGGAACCGAATGGGATTCATACCCCACAAAGGTGATCACCAGTATATAGGAGCCCCCGGGTACCCTGTTCATTACAAAGGCTCCGTTTTTTTGTGTAACCACTCCCCTACCCAATTCGGTAAGCATGATATTGGCCCCCAAAAGAGGTTGATTCTCTTCGTCTGCTACCACACCCTTAACGGAGTACTGACCAAATACTGTCACAGTCCCAAGGACCCATGCCAGCATCAACGCTGCACGTTTCATTGTCAATTATTTTAGAAAGTATAACATACGATCTTCTTTATCCCTACACCGGCATTACCCGGATCAGGTTCTAAGGGTATAATCTCAGCCTGTTATTTAAGGCACCCCCTTAGGGAAGTTCAACGTAAAAGTAAAGAAATTCGGTATTAGATTGTATTTTTGTGACAATCATTAACAAAATGAATTTAGCCGGTCACCTTAAACACAGCGTATTTCAGATTATCTCATCCATTGCTAAAGAGGAGGGCATTGAGGCCTATGTGATCGGTGGGTTTGTCAGGGACCTGCTTATCGACAAACCGGATTCCCTGCCTAAAGATATCGATATAGTGGTGATTGGCAGTGGAATTGAAATGGCCGAGAAAGTGAAGCGGGCCATCGACGAGGAGGTACCACTGGCCATATTTAAGAATTTCGGAACGGCCATGATTAAGTGGGGAGATACAGAGGTTGAGTTCGTGGGCGCACGCAGGGAGTCGTACCGAAGAGACTCACGCAAACCCATGGTGGAGAACGGCACCCTGGAAGATGACCAGAACAGGCGCGATTTTACCATCAATGCTCTGGCCCTCTCTCTGAATAAACAGAACTATGGCGATCTGCTGGATCCCTTCGACGGAGTTAAGCACCTGGAAGAGGGGCTGATTACCACTCCCCGGAACCCCGGGACCACCTTCTCCGATGACCCCCTCAGAATGCTGAGGGGAATTCGATTTGCAACCAGGCTCGAATTCACCATCGAACCCTCCACCTTCGAAGCCATCATTGCCAACCGGGAACGAATCAGGATTGTCTCTCAGGAACGCATCAGCGATGAGCTCAATAAGATCATGATGACCCTTCAACCCGGCCGGGGATTCCTATTGCTGGATCAATCGGGTCTGCTCGAGATAGTTTTTCCCGAACTCCATGCCATGAAGGGTGTGGACGAAGTAAATGGTCAGTTTCATAAGGACAATTTTCTGCACACCCTGGAGGTTCTGGATAACCTGGCATACAGGTCCGACAATTTATGGCTCCGCTGGGGAGCCTTGCTGCACGATATAGCCAAACCACGTACCAAGAGATTTGAACCGGATAACGGCTGGACCTTCCATGCCCATGAGTTTATAGGCGCGAAAATGATCCCTGGCATCTTCAGGAGATTAAAACTACCTCTGAACGAGAAGATGAAGTATGTTCAGAAACTGGTGCAGCTACACCTTCGACCCATTGTGTTGTCGCAGGAAATAGTCACCGATTCGGCAGTGAGACGACTTATTTTTGATGCCGGAGAGGACCTGGAAGACTTGATGTCACTCTGTGAGGCCGACATCACTTCAAAAAATGAACGGACCGTTAAACGGCATCTGAAGAACTTCCAGATTGTAAGGGAGAAGATCATTGAGATCGAAGAGAAAGATTCTGTTCGTAACTTTCAGCCACCCATCTCAGGCGATGACATTCAGCGCGCTTTCGGCATCCCACCCTCCAGGTCCGTGGGAATCATCAAAAACGCCATAAAGGAGGCCATACTCGACGGAGAAATCCCCAACGAATTTGAAGCAGCCTACCAACTCATGCTGAAACAGGGTGAGTCGCTTGGACTCACCGTTCAGAATGAAAAAGAGAAAGGCGACTGATATCCAGAAGGATAGGGAGGTGATCGCTGATCCCTCCCGCATACCTGTACCCCTCATAGGTCCTGAATGGCTTCTCCCCACCATATACTTCATCGCCCGTCATTAAGGGGGATAGATTCAGAATGAAGCCATCTATCCGGTACTTCTTACAGGTCCCCCCCACAAGGTATTGATCTATCTGGCTCCATCTCCCCCTGTATTTATAACTGCCCTGTCCACCGGTCAGTGAGACGAATCTGAGGGAATCTCCTCCAATCCGTCCCCTCAGCAACGGCTCCAGGCTATACCCATGGTAGGAATCGTTAAAATCCCCGGCCAGCACCTTCAGGGTACCAGCCCTCACTGCATGTACCGAATCGACCAGATGAATCAGCCATTGAGCCTGGTTTTGGCGCACATGGGCGGTAGCTCCGGCACCCCCGTATTTGGAGATCAGATGAACCAGGAACAGGTCCAGGGTATCTGCCCTGCCCCAGGTAAAGCAGAGGTTTAATATATCGCGGGTACCCTCTTGCACCACGGAGGGTCGCGGAGTGTGAACCCACCAATCCTCCAAACCCACCCGTTTCTCCCGGTAGAGACAGGCCACATCCATCCCCCGGTGGTCATGGCTCTGCATATGTACAAAGCGGTAGTCATACGCTTTCAACACCGGGTGTTGTACCAGATCCTCAAGTACTGTAGCCTCTTCAATTTCACACAATCCCACCACATCGGGTGGTTCCCACTCCCCTGCAGCCACAATTACCCTGGCCAGTGCCGTCAGCTTGGTTCTGTAGCGGGTGTAGGTCCACCGCCTCACCCCTTCGGGAGTAAAGTCGTCATCACCAGGAATGGAATCATCCCCCGGAAAGAAAAGGTTCTCCACATTGTACCACATCAGACGTAAATCGCCACGCACCACCGGCCGACTCCACAGGGGAAGATCCTGACCGGCAACTACACAGGTCTGCCCCCACATTAGAAATGTCAGCCACAATAACTGAATTACAGATAACCTCACAGGGTATTAATGGAGTCTGGCGGGAATTATCGGTCTTCTATCTGGATTCATCCGATGTGGACGGAATCCATTCATAGGCTCCCAGATCGGGAGCCTCATCATCCAGACGGCTGTTCCCATTCAGATCGAAGGGGAAATCAATGGCATAGGCCGGCAGTCCGGCATCAATGGCCGGAGAGAGTGAATCCAGCTCAAAGGTATCGGGGACCGCCACGAAGAGAGGATCCTCATTGTTGATGATGTGGGTAAAGAGGGGATCGGAGGTATAATCATGCTCCGACTCATCGATTTTCGTCAGACAATGATCAAACCTGTAGTTCAGCTGCAAATCCTCATAACTGTCGATGATCAGCTCCATGCGGTTGCTTCCGTAGATGATCGAATTCAGGATTTCGGCCCTTTCAAATTCGCCCCCCGTAAATATCTCCAGGTTCCCCTCTTCGTCATAATTCGCGAAGTAATCTGTTAAAAGCAGAGCAGGCAGCTGACGGTTGGAGTAGCCCGATGGCCAGTAATTGGCAAAGGTGCAGTGGGTAAACTGGTAGTCTCCGCCAAAATTCAGTGCGGTACAACTTCCTCCACAGTTCCCAATCACAAGGTTGCTACCGGTAATTTTTGCATTGAGCGCATAGATCCCGTTGGAGCTCATGTGGTTAATCATACTGTTTGAGATTTCCAGATCGGGCATCTTCCCCGATTCGGGAGGAGCACTGATGAGGAGCCCCATGGTTCCATTCCTGATTTCAGTATAGGTGATCCGGTTGTCGTGGCTCAGCCCCGACAGGTAGATAAACCTCCATTGTCCGGGTACATCTTCGTAAAACTTCTCCAGCCGGTCCCCTCCTACCCATACAGGTTCTTCCATGGTTCCGTTCATATGAAGCGATCCATCCACATAGAGCACGGCATCCCGGTGCAGGTGCACTTTCACTCCGGGATCGAGGGTGAGGGATGACATGGAATCCACAAAGGCATAGTTCAGAATCAGGTAGGGTTTGTCTGCAATCCAGGTGGTGTGTTCATCAAACACACTGTCCTGAATGATATGTACATCCTGTCCCCAGGCCACCAGATCGATGTCCTGCAGGTTGCCATTGGTCTGAAAAACAACAGAGTCCTGGATGCGGAGAATCTCATCGGAGCCATTGGGATCGAGCGTCGCTTCCACAAATACATACATGCTGTCGCCCGGCGCAATCTCAACGTCGGTAAAATGCAATCCGGGCGAGCCATCCACATTTATCCGGAAAACTGAAGAAGCTCCACCGGCCAATGAAATCTCATCGATCTTCAGAAACTGCTTGTGGGGATTGAATACCCTGAATGCTTCAGTGGCTGTCCCTATGGTGGTGAAGACCGTATCAAAATAGAGGGTATCCAGGTTGAATGAAAGGGATGCTTCAGGGTCCTCCTCAAAGCTTCGTTCCGGGTGACAGGCAAAGAAAAGCGAACCCACGAGCGTAAAAAGAAGAAAAATCCGGTGAAAACCCATTACCTGTTTTGTACTTAAGAACGCAAAAATGGGGAAAATAATATGAGAATGCTATTTTTGTTTCAAACCTTTAACCATGCATTTGAATATATCTATTTTCACCACCCTGCTCTTAGCAACCATGACCTGCTCCGGCGGAAAAAAACAAGCCGATTTAATCCTTACCAATGCGGTAGTTTACACGGTAGACCAGGATTTCAGCATGGCAGAGGCCATTGCCATTAAAAATAACAGGATCGTAGCCGTGGGATCCAATGAGGAGATTGAGTCGGAGTACCAATCGGATCAAAACAGAGATATGGAGGGAGCCTTTGTATATCCGGGGTGGATCGATGCACACTGTCACTTCCTTGGATATGGGATGAACCTGAATGCTGTGGACGTGGCAGGAACCTCCTCGGTGGAGGAGATTATTGAGATGCTGAAGGAGTATCAGAAGCATAATCCGGATACCTGGATCACAGGGAGAGGCTGGGATCAGAATGACTGGGAGGTGAAGGAGTTTCCCAACAAGGCCATGCTGGATGCTCATTTTCCCCATACGCCGATCCTCCTGAGACGAATCGACGGGCATGCCGGCTGGGCCAATAGTGAGGCCCTGAAGATTGCCGGAGTAAGTGCTCAGTCACAGGTGGATGGAGGCACAGTGATGCTCACCAACGGGGAACCAAGTGGGATCCTGATCGATAATGCCATTGGACTGGTGGGAAGGAAAACCCCCTCTGCCACCGAGCAGGAGTTGGTAAATGCACTTCAACAGGCCCAAACCAACTGTTTCAAAGTGGGGCTCACCTCTGTACAGGATGCGGGATTGCCCAAACATGCGGTGGAACTGATCGACTCCCTGAATAAGGCCGGTGACTTAAAAATACGGATCAACGCCTGGCTGAGCCCCTCGTCGGAGAACTTCACTCACTTTGTGGAGAAAGGGGTGTACCAGACCGACCACCTTTCGGTAAATACCATCAAGCTCTTTACCGACGGTGCACTGGGATCCAGAGGAGCACGCATGATCGAACCCTATTCCGACGATCCCCATAACCATGGATTGTTTGTCACCCCACTTGAGGAGCTGGAGGAACTCTGCAGGAAGGCTTATGCAAATGATTATGCTGTGGCCACCCACTGTATTGGGGATGCGGCCAATCGCG
The DNA here is from genome assembly GCA_029938715.1 of Bacteroidales bacterium. Taxonomy (GTDB): domain Bacteria; phylum Bacteroidota; class Bacteroidia; order Bacteroidales. Next base: position 11,598 of record JAOZUK010000087.1, read on the forward strand.
AAACCCTGAAGATCTACGCCAAAATCCTGGAGGGGCCCAACGACCGCCGCTGGCGCATCGAACATGCACAGATCCTACACCCCGATGATTTCCACTACTTTGGCGATTACAACATTATTCCCTCAGTTCAGCCCACCCATGCCACATCGGACATGTACTGGGCCGAAGAGCGGGTGGGCGCCGAACGGATGAAAGGAGCCTATGCATTCAGACAGCTCATGAATGAAAACGGTTGGATCCCCAATGGAAGTGATTTCCCGGTGGAACAGATCAATCCCCTGTTTGGATTCTACGCCGCAACCATACGGAAGGATCAGTCGGGGTACCCCAACGAAGGCTTCCAGATGGAGAACGCCATCAGCCGCAAAGATGCCCTGAGGGCCATGACCATCTGGGCCGCTAAATCGGGATTTGAAGAGCACCTGAAGGGGAGCATTGAGGTGGGTAAACTGGCCGACTTTTCAGTTACTTCAGAGGACCTGATGACCGCTCCCGGTGAGACTCTATATAAGATTGCAGTGAAGTCCACCTACTCGGGAGGAGAGCTGGTTTACGATGCCAACTGAACAGATCCCCTCCCTCTGTTCTCAAAGAACAATATCTTTACCCATATAAAAGTCCAGTATATTGGTATAAAAGATCAGGACAAATTTGGAGGTAATCATTTCGGAAGCGGACTCATACAACTGGTTTCGGGCCTGTTGTAACTCCAATGCAGTTCCGGTTCCTACCTTAAATCGCTCATCAGCAAACCGGTAAGCCTCATCGCTATTGGCCACGGCTTCCTTTGCCGATACATAGTTATCCATAGCGGCCAATGCTTCTGTATGATATTGCTGAATAGACTGTTGCAACTCCAGTACCGCGCTGTTATAAAGGAACTCTGCATTCTGAAGGCTCAGCTTGGCCTTATTGATATCGGTTTGAGTCTGCCACCGGTTGAAGAATGGAATCTGTATCCCCACGGAGACCTGTTTATACTGGTTGTCCTTTACCTGTTGATCCAGCGGGTAGTCCATGGTTGGATTGGCGGGATCGGGATCCAGCGGGTTGGTCAGTCCTGTACTGTAGTTGGAGTAGAGCATGCCATTGGCATAGAGTGTGGGTGAACGCCTGCCCTGTTGAATGGCCAGGAAACGCTCCTGACTAACAATCCCATATTCAGCACTTTTAATCTGGGGCAGGTTGACCAGCGCATACTGGAATACCGAATCCAGCTCCGGGATCTCCACGGATGAGGGGTCGGGAAGAACCGGCATCTCAATTTCAAAGTGGGTTTGATTGCCCAGGTTCATAATATGCATCAGGTTCAGCTTGGCAATCTCCCGGGCATTTTTGGCACGGGTAAAGGCCAGTTTCTCCGAGGATAGCTGCGCATTGACCTCCAGAAGTTTGCCCTTGGGTTCATTTCCCACCTCCACAAGCCGCTCCATTCGTTCCACCTGTTGCCGGGTTACCTCCACCTTTTTCTCTGCCACATCTTCCAGTTCCTGATTTCGGAGCAGATCCAGGTATCCGGTCATCACACTCAGGATCACATTGTCCTCCATGGCATCCAGCTCCTCCTTATTCATTAAGTAGGTGGCCTTATTCATCTTCATGTTGTTGAGTTGCTGCAATCCGGCGAAAAGGGTCAGCCGGCTCTGAAGTCCCAGGTCACCCTGGCTCACATTGGTATTTTCCCATTGATAGGTACCGCGGTCCAGTACCCGCCCTGCACCCAGATCGTGCTCCAGAGAACCACTCAGGTTGGGTAGAAGATCCAGCTTACTTTGTAGATGGTCCTGATCGGTGGACTCTAACATCAGTTCCTGTCGTTTCACATCCAGGTTATAATGGATGGCATGCTCCATACATTTATCAAGGTTCCAGAGGGAGTCGGTCTGTGCCCAGGCACCCGTTGCAACAGAGGCAAGGGCTACAATTGGAATGATAATTTTCTTCATGTCTGCTGGCTTATCGGTTATGCTTCAATATCAGTTTATCGTGGTCGGCATAGTTCTGGTAGGAGGAGACAATCACCTTCTCACCCGGCTCCAGTCCGCCCAACACCTCGTAGTAACGTGGATTCTGCCGGCCAATACTGATATCGCGTTTCACAGCAAACTCCTCCGAAGGATCCAGCACAAAGACCCATTGTCCGCCTGTGGTCTGGTAAAAACCACCCTTGGTAAGTAGAACGCCCTCTTTGGACTCGCCCAGCTGCAACCTGATCCTGGAGGTCTGTCCGATGCGTATCTGTGCGGGTACCTCTTCTGTAAAGACCATGTCCACAGCAAACCTGCCATTCTGTACTTCCGGGTAGATTTTGGTGATAATCCCTGTATACGGGGTACTGGCAAAATCGCACTCCCCGTTAAGACCTTTTGTGATTCGTGCAATGTAATGCTCGTCAATATCGACCCTCAGTTTATAGGAATCGAGGATATTTATGGTACCCACCCGGAAACCATAAGAGATTACCTCCCCAATTTCGGGATTCAGGGTGGCCAGTTCTCCGTCCACGCTGGCCTTGATATTCAGATTGTCCAACCGGCGACGAATAATCTTCATGCTCTCTTCCATGCTGTTCACGGATATTTCCAGTGAATTGATTTGAATGGAGCGATAGATGGAGTCGTTGCGGTAGTTCTCTAAAAGCAGCTCAAGCAGCTCCTCAGACGTTTCAAAAGCCTCCCTCGACTGATCGAACTCCTCCCTTGAAATATGATCCTGTTGCCTGAGCACCTTGTTGTTCTCATACATCCTCTTGTTCTGGGTTACTGTGATATCCAGGTTGATGATCTGCTGTTTGTAGCTCAGTTTGGTCTGGTCCATCTGCAACCTGGCAGTACGAAGTTCATTGATGGCCCTGACTACCAGCGCCTCATTGTTGGTAATCTCAAGAAGCAGGTTGTCGTTGCTTATTCGCAGGATCACATCTCCCTCTTTTACCATATTGCCCTCTTCAATAAGGATCTCTTCCACCCTGCCGCCTTCCACAGCATCCAGGTAGATGGTGGTAATGGGCTCTACGGTGCCCTGTACCGTAATGTAATCCTGGAAGACATCCTGCTTCACCTCATCGATGGTAATGCGCGAAACATCCACATTGTATTTGGAACTTTTATCTCCGAATATGATCACTCCCAGTACGGTAATTAGTAAAGCTCCGAAAAGAAAATACCAAATGTATTTCCGGGGTATTCCCTTCTTTTCTATTTTTTTGTCCATTGCATCCATGTGGTCAGTATTAGTTGTATTTTAATGTTGCAGTTTTTAATACGCCAAAATAATGCACTTTTTGTGCCAAAAGAAATAAGGATTTGATTTCCATAAGATTAGACCTAAGGCCTCATGGACATAATATAGAAAAGTGTTCGATTATGGGATTATAATGTACGAAATCGTACACTTGTCTCGGAAATTATCCTATCTTTATATAAGAAATGTGCTGAGATTGAACCGTTTGGAATCTAAGGCACTCTTTTTGTAATAATTTGGCATCAACCGAACCTAATCATAAAACATGGAACAAAAGATTGGAAGAATACTGGCAGTGGATGACAATGAAGACATTCTGTTTGCATTGAAGCTTTTACTTCGGCCCCATGTGGAGATCATAGAAACCCTTACCGGTCCTGAACGCATTCCCGAGATAATGCAGAAGCAGGATTGGGACGTGGTCCTGCTGGACATGAATTTCACCAAAGATGCCATCAGCGGCCAGGAGGGATTTGATGCACTCTCACAGATCCTTGAAATCGACCCACAGGCAGTGGTGGTGTTTATAACGGCCTATGGAGACGCGGAGAAAGCTGTGAAGTCCATCAAAATGGGTGCCACCGATTTTATTCTCAAACCGTGGCAAAATGAAAAGATACTGGCCACCATTAATTCGGCCATCAGCCTGCGTCGCACACGTATACAGGCGCAGAACCTGAAAATGAAACAACAGGAGATCAGCGCAGTGCTTGATCAACCCTATACCGATTTTATCGGACAATCGCCCGAAATGTACGAAGTATTCAATACCATCAAGAAGGTGGCAGCCACCGACGCCAATGTATTGATACTGGGTGAAAATGGAACCGGAAAGGAGCTGGTGGCCAGGGCCCTCTACCGGAATTCCCTCAGAAAAGATGAAGTGTTCATCAGTGTGGATCTGGGCTCCATACCCGAAACCCTTTTCGAAAGTGAACTTTTCGGACACGAAAAAGGCGCATTTACCGATGCCCATAAGATGAAACAGGGCAGGTTTGAGATCGCTTCCTCGGGGAGTCTTTTCCTCGACGAGATTGGCAACCTAACCTATCCCCTGCAATCCAAGCTGTTAACCGTACTCGAACGACGCGAGATTACCAGGGTGGGATCCACCAAATCAATTCCCATCGATGTGAGAATGATCTGCGCCACCAACAACAACATTCATCAGGATGTGGCTGAAGGTGTATTCAGGCAGGACCTTCTCTACAGGGTCAACACCGTGGAGATCCACCTTCCGGGCCTGCGCGACCGCACCGGTGATATCCCCCTGCTGGCCGATCACTTTCTGAAAATATACAGCAGGAAGTACCGTAAATCCATCCGGAACATCCAATCGTCTGCCATTAAGAAGCTGAACCAGTACAGCTGGCCGGGAAATGTAAGAGAGTTACAGCACTCCATCGAACGGGCAGTAATCATGTGTGATGGAAGCAGCCTCAGTGCCGATGACTTCATCCTCACATCAGGTGTTAAAAACAGCGGAGGACTGGAGCTTGAAACTTACAATCTGGAAGACATTGAGAAAACCATCATAGAAAAAGTACTGAAAACCAACCAGGGAAACGTGACCCAGGCTGCCACCCAGCTTGGGCTGACCAGGACGTCGCTTTACAGAAGAATGGAAAAACATGGTCTTTAAGCAATTTCGTTTTAATATTGTCCTGAGGGTATTGTTGCTTACCTCCACATGCCTTGCCCTGTTTATTACACTGAACAGCACCTTCACCTTTACGCCCATCCTGATCGTGGGCCTGATCATCTACCAGGTATGGTCGCTGATCAGGTATGTGGACCGGACCAACCGCGAACTGGCCAGTTTCCTGGAGTCCATCCGCTACTCCGAGTTTACCCGCTCCTTTCAGATCAATGATAAAAGCTCCTCATTCAATGAATTAAATACAGCATTTAACGACGTGATGAAGGACTTTCAGCAGGTGAGGTCCGAGAGGGAAGAGCATTTTCACTACCTGCAGAGCATTGTGCAGAACATCGATGTGAGTATCCTTGCTTACCAGAGGGATGGGACCGTAGAGATGATTAATCCTGCTGCTAAAAAGCTGTTCCAGGTCAATACCCTTCGAAGCATACACAAATTAAGACCACTCAGCGAAAAGCTGGCCAACACCCTTCTGGCCATCAACCCGGGTGAAAACAAGCTGGTGAAGGT
>JAOZUK010000759.1 GCA_029938715.1 Bacteroidales bacterium
GGAATGTAAACCGGGGTTGCCAGATCTCCCCATCTGGATCTCCTTTAAGAATGTAAGTATCTGTTGCCCTGGCCTTACGTAGATTTTCGGTCATTAGCCGACCATCGGGATGCAACATCTCCCCATAGGTCAGCACCAGCTTCTGACCTGCCTTACCTTTAACTTTTAGTTCAATAATTCCTGCGAAATTCTGCCCCATATTAAAAATATAACCTTCTGAACGCTTTGTTATATCAACAGGTTTAACCTCCTCAATAATCCTGATGGGCATGCCCGGATGAAGATGAACTTCAATATCCGGGAAATCAAATTCTGTAACCTGTTCCCAATTGCTGTCATCATACCCTTTGTTGCCCCAACCCGTAAGTTCCATACGCGCATCATAGGTTTCACCTTCCAGAAGATCACTTTCGAGCAGCGGTCCGGCGGACGCTTTCCAACTTCCATCGGTAACAAAATACTCCTTTCGACCATCCTCATACTCCACCTCCAGTTGAGCCAACAGTTTGGGCACATCACCATAAAATCCTTTAACCTGTGGCAATCCAACAAGCAGGGCATAACCCAGGTAACCTGAGTACCATCCATAAGAGAGAACCGAACCCAATGTGTTCAAACCGGTTTTAAGGGATTCTGTCACATCGAAAGCCTGGTAATTCACCCTCTTGTGGTAGTTGGTCCACCCCGGATTCAGATAATCCACTCCCACTTTTTCACCATTGATCATAAAATCATAGACACCAAGGGCGGTCGCATATAAGCGGGCCCTCTTTACAGTTCCTGTTACCTCTATCTCCTTACGCAGATAGGGAGCCGGGGGCAGATGGTACACTTTACCCTGTCCCAGATGCGTAAGGTCAAAACCGATCCATTGAGCCTGCCAGTTCTTTTTATGAAGTAGTCCTGTCTGGAATGTGGCAGTTTTGCTCCATGCTCCCGTTACTCCATCCTTATCCCAGGTTCTCACTTTCCACAAATAGGTGGTCGTAGGAACCAGAGCTTGCCCCTGGAACACAACCTGCGACATCTGATCTGATTTTTGCTTCCCCGAATCCCAAACATCTGCTTTACCGGGCTCAAGGAGATCTATTGACGTGGCAATGACTATTTGATAACCGATCTGATACTGACCCCTGGTTTCATCCTGAAGGGTCCAGCTAAAACGCGGAACAGTCTCATCAATGGTTGGGCTCTCTTTGTACTCAACCTTCAGATCAAGTGGAGTCAATGAGCTATTGGATGGTTTGCACGAGTAGGTTACCGCACACATCGTCATTAAACATAGAATTGCAGATAAAGCTTTTGAATTCATGACCTCTGGTTCTAGGATTGTTAAAGGCCATAATATAGTCCGCTTTGGGCAGAAATTCAATTCACAAACTGTTACA
>JAOZUK010000760.1 GCA_029938715.1 Bacteroidales bacterium
TAAGATGACGGAGATCATTATTCTCAACAATAACCTCTCCTGCAGAGCTATTGTCAGGATGCTGAAGGTTCAGATCAAAACCCTCCATGTTGTTAGAACGGAAAGTTAGGTTAGCATCAACACTGGTGTTAGGGCTGAGGACATTCCCCAATCGACACCGTTCAAACCGCACATAATTACTCTCATTCTGGATCAGTATACTGTTGATACCATTAGTCCGCAACACACTCATATCCTCAAAGGAGATATAATCGGAACCGGTTATGGCCAGGGTAAAATCATTACTGGGATTACTGGTGGCGTAGTGAAGTTCAAGCAGGCTGCTGTCTCTGTTTTCTCCACGGAAGGTGATTGTATTGGTTGCACTACTGCCAGAGATCTCATAGAGTTTGATCTGTTCATCATAGATTCCATCGCGGATTTCAAAAACTACAGGACAGGTAATACCGGCATTATTTAAAGCAATGGCGGCGTCGGTAAAATTAGTAAAGTCAGGATCTGTTCCGCCAATGGTGTAGATTCCGCACATGGGGGTAGCCATATCAAAGGCTTTAGCTGCATCGTTGGAAGTGTTGCAATCTGCACTGCCATTGGGACTTTCTGTCCATGCTATTAGCTTATAACTTTCACCTCCGGCAAAACTGTATGTTCCTATTGCAACTTTATCATTTTCCTTATAGGCAAGTGAACCTGACCAGTTAAAAGACGGTTGAGCTACTCCATTTACTTCCCAATGTATAACAGCACTAGTCAATACATTTGTTCCCTGGTTCTGCAGCTCAATATTTACAGTCTGGCTACCAACAGACAAAGGATTTACTAATCCAATAAATTCATTCACTCCTGCATCTTGAGCACAAGGGGTATATTCCAGAGCTCCAAAATCAGGAGATGCTCCACGAGAATTGGCTTCAATATCAATATTAATTCCTGTGCCTGTTTCCGCTACATCATTTAACAACACTTGGTTCATCTGCAATAGAGAGTCAGAACTATAAAATGGATTTTTAGCAAAGCCATTTACTTCCTTTCCTGTTACAGTTTGAAAATTGTTAAAATCAGAATAATCTAAATTATAAATTCTTGCAAGTCTTTGCTTTGTACTGTAGTAATTGTTGTAATTAAAGTCACCTCTTATTGTATCAGTAAAATACGATGCATAGCCTCCCCCATTGTTTGCAAAGATGTTATTCTTAACTGTGTAGTTGTTCCCACCCAGCACTTCCAGACCTATCCCATTGGCAATGTCAGTACCTGTAATATTGATGCTGTTAAATACTATTTCTGACCCGGATCCGTTAGCTTGCAGGCTGATCCCTTTGGCAATACCTACGCCTTCTGCTTCCACAAAGTTGTTGGCGATTAGATTGTCTGCTCCGTTAACTA
>JAOZUK010000088.1 GCA_029938715.1 Bacteroidales bacterium
TAACCCATTAACCCATTAACCCATTTTATGTACCTGACTAATTTCTCTTTTCGCGAAAATGCCGGCCAGAAGATTGAGTGGCTGATAGATAAGGTGAGCCTTTCAAAGATCAACCTGATTGTAGGGAAGAACTCCAGTGGAAAAACCCGAACTCTTAATGCCATGTCGGACCTGGTGAGCATGCTCAGGGGAAAGGGTACCAGTGCGACTGGTCCGGTCTCTTATGAATTGCTGTTCACGAATAACAACAGTGTGATGAAGTACGAGCTGGCCTACGATCCAGAGACGATTCATATGGAACGTCTGATGGTTGAGGATGAGCTGGTTCTTGAACGGACCGATGCGGGAAAAGGAAGAATAAAGTATGAATCCACTCCCGGATCCATTTTTCTGGAGTTTGAAATACCCCACGACCAGCTGGCCTGTTTTGCAAAGCGCGACAGATTGCAGCATCCGTTTATCGAAGTTATACACGAATGGGCCATGGGTCTGCGGAGGTTCGATTTCAGTGGGGATCTGGGCAAGTCCAGGTATGCCTTGAAGTCGGCTTTTGAAGCAAAAGAGGTGGATTGGACCATCACCAATAATACCCTGGTGCCGGTCGTGACCGTGGCCCTTGACCTGTACCCTCAGTTCCATGACCAGGTAATAGCCGATATGCAAAGGATAGGTTATGATCTGGAAGACTTTGGGATCATACATTTCACAGAACGTTTCGGTAGTACAGGACACGATCGATTTGCGGTCTACACCACAGAAACCGGGCTTGAAAAGCAGGTAACCCAGCGGGATATGTCGCAGGGTATGTTCAGAGCCTTTTCAGTACTGGCTCAACTCAACTACTACATCTACTGTAGCCATACAGGAATGGTCATTATCGATGATATAGGGGAGGGGCTCGATTTTTCCAGGGCGAAACAATTGGTTCAGCTATTGATCTCAAAAGCAGAAGAGTCAGGTATACAGTTGATTATGTCCACTAATGATTCGTTTATTATGAATGCTGTGGATATTCAGAACTGGGCTGTGCTTATGCGGGAAGGAAATAAGATCAGTCTTTTCAATTACGAGAATTCCAGAGAGATTTTCGAAGAGTTCAAATTCACCGGGCTCAACAATTTTGATTTTTATGCCAGTGAGTTTTTCAGATCAGGTTTAAGTCAAGATGAGCTATCGGAGGGGTCCGGAGAATGAAAAAACTTGCCATTTTTGTAGAGGGTCTCACTGAACAGATCCTGGTCAGGAAGATGTTGCAGGCTGTGCTGGACCGAAACAGGGTGGCCATTCAAACGGTGAAAATCACAGGAGGGCACAATGTAAGAATGTCCTTTACTGTGATGAGAGCAGCACATGTGGATAACCTTACTGAGTATTATGTACTGGTCTACGACTGTGGAGGAGAGACCAATGTGAAGAGCTACCTGATGGCCCGACAAGATAAACTTATTTCCAATGGTTATTCTATGATACTGGGTCTCAGGGACGTTTATCCCAATTTTGAAAGAGCAGAAGTACCCAAATTATTACGGGGATTGAATCACAAGCTTCCACAGAAAAGAGCATTTACACGGATCTTCCTGGCGGTTATGGAGACTGAGGCCTGGTTTCTGGGGGAGTACCGGCACCTTAAGAAGGTTTCCAAGAAGCTTACTCCGGCATTTATCGAGCATCAACTGGGATTTAATCCGCAAACAGAAAATATGGAGGAACGGGAGCATCCCTCAGAGGATATGAAGGCCATCTACCGTCTGGTGGGGCACGACTATACCAAGAAGAGGGATAGGCTCAGTGCGGTGGTTAACAAGCTCGATTTCCATCATTTCACCCATGGTCTGGCAGAGAGTATGAGCAGTCTGGGAGAATTTATTGAGGGTCTTGAAATATTCTTTAAGGAGGAGTTGTAGTAAATCATGAAGAATATGCACTCTCCTGGGCTTTGAGGGAGCTTTCAAAACGGGACAGGGAGTCTGTGAATGACTTTATGAAAAGATATGAGAGCCAACTGGCTAAAAGGGTGGTCAGAGAGGTAAGCCATAAGCTGGATTTCGGCACAAAAAACTAACCCTGTTTTCCATAGGGATTCTGTTAATAACTTCACTGGTATTCAGGAGGTTTAGAGGATGATTAAACCGATTTTTTTTGCTATTTTTACCAGAACCATTAAGGAGGGTAGAGTTGAATTGTAAGCAACTGTCAGTAAGTTATTTAGAAATCTCAATTCAAAGAATAAAATTAGAAGGGGGGATAACCTTTAACAGGTTTTTCGAGGGGAACAGATTCACAAAAAAAAAGCAGCAATTTTCATGACTGGATTAGTCCGTCATTTGTTATGTTTTTTGAAAAAAAATGTAGAATAGAATTTAAAGCAAACAGATAATGAGTGAAGAGTTAAAAAAGGATTCCGGTAATTCTGGAATGAAACAGGAATATTCTGCAGAAAATATTCAAGTTCTGGAAGGATTGGAAGCAGTGCGCAAACGTCCGGCAATGTTTATTGGGGATGTCAGCGAAAAGGGATTGCATCACCTGGTTTATGAAGTAGTTGATAATTCCATTGATGAGGCACTGGTCGGATACTGTGATAATATCGATGTAACCATTAATGAGGATAACTCCATCACCGTGGTGGACGATGGTCGTGGGATTCCTATCGATATTCATGAGAAGGAAGGACGCTCGGCCCTTGAGGTGGTAATGACTGTGCTGCACGCTGGTGGTAAATTTGATAAGGACTCATACAAGGTATCAGGTGGATTGCATGGGGTGGGTGTTTCCTGCGTAAATGCACTTTCTGAAGATCTGAGTGCTGAAGTACACAGGGATGGAAAGGTCTATGTTCAGAATTACAAAAAGGGCATTCCGGTAAAACCGGTTGAGGAAGTGGGTGTGACAGATAAGACTGGCACCATCATTACGTTCAAGCCTGACGATACCATATTCAATGTACTTGAGTTTAAGTATGAGATTCTGGCTTCCCGGCTTCGGGAACTGGCTTTCCTGAATAAAGGAATTCGCCTGAATATCAAGGACCTTCGGGAAATGGAGGAGAATGGCAATGGCAATGGCAATGGCAATGGCAATGGGGAAACTAATGGAAATGGATATCGACATGATAATTTCTATTCTGAAGAGGGATTGAAGGAATTTGTTGCGTTTCTGGATGGAACCCGGGAGAAGCTTATTGAGGATTCTGTACATATTGTAACTGAGAAGAATGGCGTTCCCGTGGAAATTGCACTTCAGTACAATACCTCCTTTTCAGAAAATGTGCACACCTATGTAAACAATATCAATACCATTGAAGGAGGAACCCATCTATCGGGATTCAGGCGTGGTCTTACCCGAACTCTTAAGAATTATGCCGATAAATCGGGAATGCTGGCCAAATTGAAATTTGATATCAGTGGAGACGACTTCAGAGAAGGCCTTACAGCCATTATCTCTGTGAAGGTGCAGGAGCCCCAGTTTGAAGGACAGACCAAAACCAAATTGGGTAACTCGGACATCATGGGGGTGGTCGACCAGGCGATCAGCTCAGAACTGGCAAATTACCTTGAGGAGCATCCCAAAGATGCCAAACAGATTGTCTCCAAAGTGATCCTGGCTGCCACTGCAAGGCATGCTGCCAGAAAGGCCAGGGAGCTTGTTCAGCGTAAAAATGTTCTTTCAGGAGCGGGTTTACCTGGTAAGCTTGCAGATTGCTCAGAAAAGGATCCTTCATTAACTGAGATTTACCTGGTGGAGGGCGATTCTGCAGGCGGAACCGCCAAGCAGGGCAGGGACAGGGCATTTCAGGCTATTATGCCCTTAAGGGGTAAAATTCTGAATGTGGAGAAGGCCATGGTTCACAAAATCTATGAAAATGAAGAGATCAAGAACATTTTCACAGCTCTGGGGGTGAAGATGGGGACCGAGGAAGACAGCATGGCGCTGGACCTCTCCAAACTTCGTTACCACAAGGTCATCATTATGACGGATGCGGATGTGGACGGATCTCATATTGCCACCCTGATTATGACTTTCTTTTTCAGGTATATGAATGAGTTGATCTCCAATGGATATCTCTATATTGCCACTCCACCCCTTTATCTGGTGAGAAAAGGCAAGAATGAAAGGTATTGCTGGTCGGAAGAAGAGCGTGAAGCTTTTGTTGAGGAAGTTGGAGGAGGTAAAGAAACTGGTATCCATATTCAACGGTACAAGGGTCTGGGTGAGATGAATGCAGAACAGTTGTGGGATACCACCATGAATCCCGAATACCGGACCCTCAGGCAGGTGACCATTGACAGTGCGGCAGAGGCCGACCGCATATTCTCCATGCTCATGGGTGATGAAGTACCGCCACGCAGAGAATTTATTGAGAAGCACGCAAAATATGCCAATATTGACGCATAGAGATATTTTTAATCGGGTTGAAAGAGGGAGTTAAATCCCTCTTTTTTTCGATTTATTTTAGCTGGTGGACTATATATCTAAACCTTATCAGGAACTACAAAGGGAGCTCTGTATTCCCTTGAAAGCATACTGTTGGCCTCTTCATCATTGATAAAACTCATGGAAACGGGATCAAATTCCAGGGTGCGCCCCACCCTGTAGGAAATATTTCCCAGGTGAATGAGTGCACAACTGTAAAATCCCTCCTCAATATCGGCCATGGCAAGGGATTGATCATTGGCCCGGATGGCTTTACAGAAATTTTCAAAATGGTTTCCAATGCCCGAACCCGTTTCTCCTTTTTCACGTTCTTCACCCAAATAGGAGTTCCATCCATTGAGGTGTTTGCTCATATAGCCTTTTGACCCATAGAAGAGGTTCCCAATGTTATTTCTTGAATTGGTTTTGTAAGTATTGGTTCCTTCATTGATTCCACTTAATCCACCTTCGGTATTGGTGATCCAGTGTCGGACCTCAAATTGCAGGATCTTCTTTTTATCTCCACCTCCCTGAGGATTGTCAAATTCGAATACGGTCATTTGATCGTTAGGGGTCTGCTGATCGTCATCAAACATGAAATGCCCGCCCATGGAACTAATGCGCCTGGGCAGTTTTACATTCAGTCCCCACCGGGCAATGTCCATTTCATGTACACCCTGGTTACCCATATCTCCATTCCCATAGTCCCAATTCCAGTGCCAGTTGTAGTGGAAACGGTTGGGGTTGAAGGGCTGTTTGGGAGCCGGTCCCAACCAGAGGTCGTAGTCTACACCCTCTGGTACAGGCGTATCGGCTTTTTTACCAATGGTATTGCGCCACTTGTAACAGAGCCCTTTGGCCATATATACTTCACCCAATCCACCTGAATTCAGATAGTCGGCCATGGACAGGGCACATGGATTGCTTCGTTGTTCTGCTCCATCCTGTACAATCACCTTATATTTTCTGGCTGCTTCCACCAGCTTTTGACCCTCATATATATTATGGCAGCAGGGCTTTTCTACACTTACATGCTTTCCGGCCTGAATGGCCCATATGGCAGCAAGTGCATGCCAGTGGTTGGGTGTTACAATCGATACCGCATCAATATCTTTATCTTCAAAGAGCTTACGCATATCCCTATAAAGTTTTGGCTCTTTAAGCCCCTTATCGGTGAAGTGCTCCTTAACAATTCCGGGGAAGAGGTTTTCGTCGATGTCACAAAGGGCGGTTACCCTGACATTCTCCAGTGCCTGGTAAGCCCTGATGTGGGACTGCCCCATTCCCCTGATGCCAATTACCGCCACATTGATCTGATCACCGGCCCCTTTCCAGCTATTCCCCCAGAGCAGGGGAGAGGAGGTGGCTATGGCTCCTGTAGCCGAATACTTGACAAAGGTTCTGCGCTTCATAGGTCTGTAGTTTTAATCTTAATATTTCTGAAATGTACTTCACCGGGATGATCCTGTAATAGAATATGACCTCTTTCAAGACGACCGAACTCAGGAAATTCTTTGAACTTGCTCTTAGCAACCCGGGTGGCAAAATCATCGGAAAAGCGATCGAATTCCAGAATTTTTTTACCGTTTAGCCAGTGTTCCACTGTGCCGCTTTTTGAAACAATACTGCTGCTGTTCCATTCACCCAGGGGAGCAGATTCCTTCGAATCGTCTGCTTTATAAAGCTCATAACATGCACCCAGTGTATGGTAGTCATTGGGCTGCATTTTTCCTTCCAGCATCCAGGGGTGGTTGTCATCATCAAGAAGCTGATATTCGGGTCCGGGGCCATAGGTGGCATAGGAATCATTCTCACCCGGGACAAAATACTTGACTCCGCTATTACCACCTACAGTTAAGATCTTCCATTCAAAGTGAAGTTCGAAATTGCCATAAGTATTTCGTGTGATCAGGTTACCCGCTCTAACAGAATCTCCTTCTTGTCTGGCATTTACAATCAATTCATTTCCTTCAACTGACCACCCTGCCCTGGGAAATAAATCGTTTTGGTCACTGCGCCACTGGCTCACATCTCCATCGGAAAATAAGATTATCCAACCCGAAGGATCGGAGTCATTGTTGTTTTCTACAGACCGGGTCCTCTCCCCGGATCTGTTCTGGCATCCAATAGCAGCTATTGTCATGATGAGAATCAGGATGCTGTATTTTACAGCTGTAAGCTTTTCCATATTGGTGCGGATGATTTTAGAATTCACTCATGTATGAGCTTCTAAATTACCGTAAAAATTTCATAACCTGCTTTCTGGCTTTAATCCGTTCACATAAAAATACCTGATCCTGCAGACGTGGCCCTCACTTCTTTCATCTTTGGAGCTGGAAACTTTCATCTCCAACAAATGGTTCTCATTGGCCAGATCTCCTGCAAGTGTATAGTACCAGGGAAGGTGTATCTGCTTACTCCAAACTGTAAATAAATTTAATCGCTGCCAATCTCCCTTGTCAATCCGATAGTCGATTATACCTGCATCGGGACCAGCAGCAACAGCAAGACCCACCGCCTTTCCTTCAAAAGTCAGCTTCAGGGAGCTGCCTGGTGTACTGCCAATCAACATGGGTACATCCACATAATTTGGGCGCACCCGTTTGTCATCTCCGGGATTCCAGAGGGAATCCACCTGCCATCCACGTGAATATCTGGCTGAGGAGATATCCAGCAGGTGCCCGTTTTCATAACAGTTGACATCTATAGGATTGGGCAAGGGATGAGGTGTCAATTGATCTCCTGGGGCCACAGGACCATCGAAAGCATTATTCAGGAATTGGATCATTGAATGGGCATAGACTCCCTGTCCAAATGGGGAGGGGTGCAGATCTTTGAAATCATCTTCCCAGTTAAATTCCCCATGGTCTATCCTGTCAGTTACCTCTTTGGCCAGGTTGATGGTAGGAATCTGATAGTGTTCGGCTACCAGGTTGTGATTAGTTATTACTTCAGGCTCTCTTCCTGACCTGTATGTCTCCATTTTATCAGGGTCCACAAAATGCATTATCACCATATCAGCAGAGGGATTTGACCTCCATAGTTGTCTTGCAATACCTTCCATGGCCCTGATCTGCTCGGTGACTGTACGGCCATTGGATGCATCGTTTACTGCTGCCTCTTCGAATAAAAGATCGATGGTTCCCCGAGCCAGAACATCCCTTTCCAATCGAAAGGCAGCAGGAGTTGTTCCCATGGATGGAATCCCTGCAGGGATAAATTCAAACTCGGTATCAGGAAAACGATGAACCAGGTACTTGCAAATGCTGTCACGCCACCCTGTGCCATAGGTGATAGATCCACCCAGGAAGGCCACGCGCCCTTTCCCTGACTGTTCAAATATTGTCTGACAATGATGCAGGTCTCCCCGCATTTGATGGTACAGGGATGCATCAAGTCTGCTGTCAATTTCAGAATGATATTCGGGGGACTGGGCGTACAGTGCAGTAATTGAGGCGATTAGCAGGAGGGTTATTGCGAATCTCAGTTTCATTCCCCGGTTTTATAATCTTTATGGACGGTCTCAAACATTCGGATGATATTCTCCACAGGAACATCCCCCAGGATGTTATGTACCTGCTGGAACACGAAGCCCTCATAAGGTTTCCAGATATCCAGTTGCGATTTAACATGTGCTTCCACTTCATCGGGACTTTTACGGTTCAGGACTTCCTGAGTGTTGCAGCCGCCTCCCCAAAAGCAGAACCTGCCCCTGTATTTGCCTTTGATAGAAGCCGGATCCATGGTATGAGCATTGATCTGGACGGGATTCACCATATCCAGTCCGGCATCAATAAGATCTTCCATAAAAGGCTCGATCCCGCCACAGCTGTGAAGTTGTATTTTTAAATGAGGAGCCAGCTCTTTAACTCTGGTCCACATGATCTTATGAAATGGCTTATAAAAAGTGCGGTACATTTCAGGATCGATCATAGGTCCCTGATTTGTGCCCAAATCATCACCAAACAGGATAATATCAATGTGATCACCAACGGCTGCCAGAAACCGTTCTAGATTTGACAGGTATATCTCCGTAAGCTTCTGGGAGAGCTCCATGACCTTCTCCGGAAAAGCAGCCAGGTAGAATAAATAGTTTTCGGCACTATAAAGGAATTGAGGTGTCTCAAAGAGGTTTCCGCCAAAAAGTCCGATGATTGCTCTATCGGTGGAGGCCCTTAATGCCTTAGCCCCATCTTCACACAATTTAAATTCCTTTTCATTGGCCAGATCAAAATGTGCGCCTGGTGATGGAGCTGCACTCCACATATTCAGAGGCAGGATCTGTTCCAGATCGGAGAAATCATCATTTTCAATGCCCCTTTCAGACAGGGGATAGTAGAGCTGCTCAAAATAGAGACATCCCTTTTTTTGCACTGCAGAGCGGTTTCCTTCTCTGTCCAGCAAGAACCAGTCATCACCCTCTTTAAAGGTCTCAACATACCAGGGTATTTTACATGGAGTACCATCTGGCAATTCCCACACTTTCCAGTCGTCCGGCTCAAGCAAATAGGCTCGCCCCAGTTCAATAACATCACTCCCCAAGGCATCCAGAACAGAAGGCTCTATTATGGCCAGTTGCTGTATAAAGTCATACACATAGATATCTCCTGTATCTATTCCAAGAGCTTTTTTTAGTTTAGCATAAGTGATGGCTGAAATGCCTGAGGAACGGTGCCCTCCAAAGTCAATGGGTACCCTGTCTGGTTTCTGGTAGTTGATGGCCGAAAGTACTCTCTCTCTAGAATTCATGTTTTATTCCTTAGTGTATTTCTCAAATTGTTCTGCAATATCTGCCTCCAGGTGGCTGCCGCTGTGAACCAGTACCCTGTATCTCAGGGTGATTTGATCTCCATTTTTGAACTCGGTGGTGTTTCCGTTTTCAGGCCAGTACATGGGCGTGGGGGAGAAGAATCCATAATCTCGTGTAAACCAGGGGGAGGGATACCACGGATTTGAAGGATGTTGCATGATGGCTATCCCCTCAGTTTTTCCCATTCGTTTGCCATGGCAATCCATCCATGGAGAACGCTGCCCGAATGTGTTTTTCTCTCCAGTTTTGCCTTCTGCGTTTACCATGCTGCCTCCATTGATTACAGCCAGATCCGGATCCATCCTGACGCTGAACAGCGAGTGGTTGGTTTTATCAATGCTTACATCCATGAGCATCTCCATAGTGATCACAAAATCTATCTGGTAGATATCTGGTGAGGGATTTGTTACTGTGATAATCCGTACATCCTTTATGGGGGCCATGGCCCCGGGGCGTTTCCAGATGTTCTCGTTCTCAATGACGACCTTCTCCTTACCTGATTCAAGTATATCGGCTCTCAGGGGAGCAATCTGTCCGCGTTCCACTCCCTCCTGCCAGAAATTTCCTCCATTTACCCTGTCGCATCCAAAGAAGAGGGAGCTATGATGGGGGTAATTGGCATTCCTCATGGAAGTAACACTGGCATTTGAAGGACCGTTTACGGGGAAGAAATAAGGGTACTTTTCCTGGGGCGACAGGATATAACTTGTGAACAGGTTATCATTAATGCGAATTTCGATTAAATCTCCCTTTTTTTCTGCGGTGACTTTTGTCTGTGCTGATGCATTCCATGTCAGAAAGATGAAGACCAGAACCATTGAAAATAACAGGTGCGTTTTCATATTGTTTAATAGTTTATGGGAGTGCAATTTAAGGAAGTCAGTTTAATCAGGGCAACTTTTTTTGATGTTTTAAAAACCAGTCAAACAGCCCCGATTCATTGTATGCTCTTTCAAATGAATAATGATCTACGCCCTCATAAATTGTGAATTTCACTTCACCTCCTGCTGCTTTCATGGCATCCACCATGATTTGTGAGCTTTCAATTGGCACGATCTTGTCCTCATCACCATGAAAGACCCAGGTGGGCGGTTGTGTGTAAAAGTTAAGCATACTTGGTGTGCCTCCTCCGCAAATAGGTGCAACAGCAGCAAAGTATTCAGGATGAACCTGGGAAAAAGCAAAAGTGCCATACCCCCCCATGCTTAAACCCGTCAGATATATACGGGTCGTGTCAATGTTATACACGCTTATGGCTTCATCAAGCACTCCTTTCAGAGGAGATAGCATGGATGTCCACCATTCGTTTGTCGGACATTGGGGAGAGATAACAATAAATGGCAGGCCCTTTTCCTGGGCGATCCTGGGTGGCCCCCAGGCTGTTAACACATCCAGACTATCCCCCCGCTCACCCGCACCGTGCAGAAACAGAATGGTTGGGAAACCACCCTCTTTCCCGGGATCGTAATTTTCTGGCAGGTACAATAAGTAGTCCAGTCCTGCTTCAGCTTTGAAGCTCTGATGGGTTTGTGTGCCTGGCTCGAATACCGGATCACTGTTCAATTGAGGTTGGCATGAATAGAGAAAAACTGACAGGATGAGGGTGAAAGTGAGAGATTTCATTTACTTGATTATTAATTGATATGAATTATCCTTCCAGATCTGACTTAAGGCATTCGCGGCAGGTTTTGGATTGCCTTCATAATCCAGAATAGAGGTATTCACCATACAGGGAAAACTATCATGCCCCATCCAGATAAGAAAACCACCACAGCCAGGAAATCGATCCTTGAAGCTTTTTACAGCGATGCTGAGACCCTCCATTTGACGATTCTGGCTCCAGGTAACATATTCTTCAAGAGAGTTGCTAACCTGTCCATTGTTGTCGGCCAGGTATTCGTCCCAGTCGACCCACCAATTCACATTTCGCCATATCGGATTTTCAAGACTGGCCGGTAAAGGATTGTAATCCCCACGATATTTATTAATCATCTCTACCGACATTGCACCGGGAACTCCCGCTTCTGAAATGAACAGCGCATCATTCTCGTTCCAAAAATCTCTAACGGCATTCATGGTTTTATCGCTTTCTGTTAAGGGAAGTTTCCAGGGGCCATGTGTATCCCAGTTATTTCCGCTGCCAAAGTTTTCTCTTCCGGCATAAATATTTGGTCCGGAAGGACTGCCATTTACAAATTTTCGCGTGGGATCAAGATTATTCACGATCTCTTTCATGGCACCGATCATGATATGCTTATCGGTGATAGGGGAGGTGTTCTCTCTGTTATACAGCTCGTTCCCTCCACACCAGAGCAACAGGCTTGCATGGTGTTGGAGGCGATATACATAATGCTTTACAATTTGAGTTATCCCATAAACTTCTTCCACGCCTTCGGGTGGATAGTTATCGATACCTGAAGAGCTTAGGGGGAAATCCTGCCAGATAAGAATTCCCAATTCATCACAGATATCGTACAACCACGCTTTCTCGGAGAATCCCCCGCCCCAAACCCGGATTGTATTAACTCCAAGTTCTTTGTAAGTGGTTAAGCGCTTTCTATAATCTTCTTCTTTTAAATCAGCAAAATTGGGGCGAATGGGCGTCCAGTTTATGCCTTGAAGGAATATGGGCTGATTGTTGACGCTGCATATCCAGGGATCCGCATCCGGAGATGCTCCTTCACAGGGAAGCCATTCAATGTTCCTGAACCCAATGTTACGGGTAAGATCCTGAACCTGCTCTCCTTTTTTGTCCAACAATGTCAATTGTAAGGTATACAAGGTCTGTTCGCCACTCCCATTTGGCCACCATCGGGTGATATGTAAATCGTTCCAGACTTTTTGTTGAATCAAATCCTTCGCGGCGACTTCCTCTTCAAATATGCGTTTACCGGCTTCGTCAGTAAGTGATATTCTCACACGCCCCTTATGTGCGCTCTTATTCAAATTTGCTTTAATCCTTAACTCTCCTCTGTCCTTTTTCTTCCCTGCGTCAGTAATGATCTGAATGTTGTTTATTTCGGCTTGACTCTCTTCAGGACTGCTGATCCAGACCTTATCCCAGATTCCAATTTGAACAATTCGGGGAATCCAATCCCAGCCATAATAAAAACGGGGTTTCCAATCCTTTATTCTGGAAGTATATCCAAGCTGAGCCAGGTTCTCGGGTGGACATTCAAATACAAAAACAATGGTATTGTTATTCGCTTTTAAATAAGGTTTTATATCGAAAGTGTATGGAATGAAAGCATTGTTAAAGCGGCCCGCCTCCTCCCCGTTTATTTTTACAATTCCTTGATGATCAAGACCATCACAGTGCAAAATCATCTTCTCCTTATCGTTGGAGATCCAGCTATCCGGAATTTTGGCAGTAATCAGCCAATGCCGGTTTTCTATCCACTCGGAAGAACTGTTATTCAATCCAATATTCCAGTTATTTATGATTCCGGCATTTAACAAGGCTTTTCTTACCGAGCCCGGGACATCAATGGGTATGTGGCTATATTCTGCCCAATTCCCTGTAAAATTCTCAAAACTGAAATTCATTCTCCAGGCATCGGGCCTGTAGCCCCACAGTTCCCATTCCAATGTGGAAGCATCGAAAGTTTTTATTGATAAGTTTTCCGGTATTTTTTGACCATAGCCATTTATTGATCCAAGCTGTAAAATTGCAATCAATATTACAAGCAGTATCGTGTTGAAACTCTTTGATATACTCATAGATCTATAATTTTAATATGGATTAGAGTTTTACTCATTCGATCCAGGATAATAATCTAATGATGAAGGGGGTAAGTCTTCCTTGTTACTTCCCCATTGCTTATTGGGATGGCTCCCCATAATTAATTTTAAGGAGCCTCCCTTGATAAGGTCCTTATGCGTAAACCAGGCTTTGTTCATCGGCTTGCCATTCAGAAATGCTTCCTGAATATATTTATTTGTCTCAGAGCTATTTTCTGCGATTAATGTAAACGCCTTTCCATTTGGAAGATCGATACTAACCTTTTCAAAAACAGGACTACCAATTGTGTACACTGGAATTCCGGGTGTCACCTGAAAGAATCCCATCATGGAGAATACAATAAAAGATGACATTCCGCCACCATCCTCATCTCCTGGGATCCCAAAAAGATTATCCGTAAAGAATGTTTCCAGAAGCATACGAATACGTTTTTGCGTTTTCCAGGGAGCCCCTAGATAGTTATAAAGATAGGGGATATGGAAGCTGGGCTCATTGCCCATGACAAATTGCCCTACCAGACCGGATGCATCAGGTTGGGTGTACCAGAATCTGAATTTTGTGGTTCCCAACTCTTCCCGGAAAAGCTGATCAAGTTTTTCTTCAGCCTTTAGGGGTCCGCCCATTAGTTCAAATAAGCCATGCAGATCACTCTTCATGGCCCAGTTGTAGGTAAAAGCATTGTTTTCTGTAAAATAGATTCTGTCGGCAAGGCTCGGATTATAGGGTTCGATCCACGCTCCCTCTTTATCCTTTGGCCATACAAAGCCTTTTTCTACACGAAAGACATTTTTATAGTTTTCAGCCCTGCTCAGGAAAAGCTTATGGTCCTTTTCATAATTGAGTTCATTTGCCAGCTGGGCAATACACCAGTCAGAATAACTATTGTCAATGGTTACAGATACGGATTGTCTTCTTTCCCATGGCAAGCTCACTTTTTCTACTGTCTCCACCTCTCCTGGTCTTAAGCCTGGCATGTAACCATGTTCATTGTAGAAATCATCCAATACCGTTTTTGGTCCGTTTGCCCATGGAATCAGGGTTGCATCCAGGGAATTCTTTTTAAGTCCGGCATAGGCAGTTTCTAAATCAAAATCCCTGAGGCCTTTAAACCAAGCATCAGCCATCCACGATGCTGAAAAGTTTCCGGTCATCGCCGGCCAATCACCAAAAACCAGGGCAAAAGAGGGCATATACCCACCTTGCTCATACATTTTGATGTATGATTTGATTCTTTCAGTGGCCATATCCGGATTAAGGATCATATGCAAGGGCTCAAGGGCGATGTAATTATCCCATATCCAGTTATCTACAAAAAACGGCTCGTCTGATTCATGAATTTGGTGGTCATATGCGCTGTAATAACTCCCATATTCGTTTATGTCAACCATGCGCTCATAAGACCGGTACAATGCGGTATAAAACACACTTTTCTGGGCAGTGCTTCCACCCTCCACATTGATTTGAGAAAATGCTTCTTCCCAGACATCCCTGGCATTGTTTTTCACAGATTCAAAATCCCATCCCGGAATCTCATTGCTCAGATTTTGTTTGGCCTGATCAACGCTTATATAAGACACTCCATAGCGAAAAGAAAGCATTTGAGCTTTATTGCCAATGGCAATAAGCAACTTCTTTTTGTCAGCGGAATTCTGGTATTTAATTTCCGCAATGTCGGCATCGATTTCCGCATAGAAATACGCTGTCACACCTGCAAAAACCTCTGTTCCGGCAATTGCTCTCCTTCCCAAAGTATCGATCTCACCCACATCATTGAAAAGTCCCATTCTGAGATAATGTTCTTCATTATCAATAAATTGAAATCTAAAATATCCACTTCTGGCTTGCGGTGAAAATTCCAGTGAGGTCCCTGAATTTTCAAATGTTGTCTTGTAATAATATGGACTCTGAACCTCGGGTCCATACACATAACGCTTACTCCATATTTCAGAATTAACGGTACCACTCACCGGCATCAGGGCAAAAACGGAATACAATCTGTGTGAAGTGTTGGTCAGCTGAAAATTACCTATCTGGTCATCCAGGTGATCCTTTCGCATAGGAAATACCCGCACCATACTGTTAGGCAGGTGTACCGTTGGACGTGTCGGTTCCAGAATAACCCCAATGCCTCCAATGCTTGGATCTACAAAATCCAGGTTGGAATCATTTTTCTGTGAACATGATAAAATAGTGCCCAATAATAAAAGCAGTAACCAGTTATTAGTCATCTCCCCGAATTTTTCGATATAAATATAGGGAATTATTTTACAGCTTGTAATTACAAGAAACTACCTTATTCGTACTATAAACGCACAGAAAATGAGCGACATGTAACAAATGGAATTGATTTGAAGTACTTAAAAATTGTCATCTTTACACATGTATAGACAAGTCGGATAAGAAAACGGATTTGAGACCGGCTCCTAATTCGCTTCTTTTCATCCTATTGATTTTAATTTTTATTTGAGCTATTAATTCAATCCGGCCTCACTGATGATCCTGGGTACAATGGCTTCCCAGCCCACCGACATCAGGTGCATGCCATTGATGCCGGTCTTTGATTTGATTTTTTCAATGATCTCCAGAGCGATCTCCACACCTAGTTCCTCATAGTCATCTGCACTGGAATCTTCAAACCGATCCAGGATGGTTTTCGGGACTGTTACCCCGGGAATGTTGTGGTGGAGGTACTGGGCCATTCGGTTACTCCTGATGGGAGTGACACCGGCAAGGATATATACCTTGTCCAGGATGTTGCGTTTATCAAGTGCTTCAAGCCACAGATCCAGTCCATCGGGATCGAAGATGAGGTTGGTCTGAAAGAACTGGGCACCTGCATTGATTTTTTTCTCTTCCCGCAGGGCCTGGAATTTTGGTTCAGAAGCAAAAGGTGAAGCTGCTGACCCCAGGAATAATTTAGGTGGTGATTTCATTTTTCTTCCATCCAGGTAGATCCCCTCATCCCTCATTCTTCGCAAGATCCAGAGCATCTGTATGGCATCAAAGTCCAGAATGTTGGTGTTGCTGGTAGGCGTTGGGCCAATTCTTGCATTATCCCCTGTAATGCATAACACATTATGCACACCCATTACATTTGCTCCAACGATATCTGATTGCAGACCGCTGCGTGTTTTGTCTCTGGCTGCTATCTGAAGAACCGGATCTGCCCCCAGTTCTGCAGCCACCTTGCTGCATGCCATGCTTGACATGCGTGGACTGGCTGATGCGCTGTCGGTAAAATTCACTGCAGCCACCAGCTCCTTAACCATATCAATATCCCTTTTCAGTTTGCCGGTGGCAGTACTCAGAGGGGGAGCCACTTCAGTGGTAATGACGAATTTCCCACTACTTAACTGCTTTTCCAGTTCTGAAAAAGGTTCTTCGTAGGCAGGTGCATGATAAGCTGAGTCTCCCTTCCACCAATCGGGTTGACGAACCGGCTTAAATACTGCTTCCCATGAGTGAGCTTTCTTCTCCTTATTGCCTGAAAATCTGTCTTTCATGAATTTGCCAGTGCCATATTTCTTTATAGACCGTACCACATCACCCCAGGTTTCCGTACCCACTTTATCCCAATCCAGTGGAGGCAATACCTCAAGTAGCATCTCTTCCCTGCCCATTTTAAAGGCCCTTTCATAGATCTTGTACCAGATGCAGGGACGGGTTTCATCCACATAACATTTCTCGGCGGTTGAACCTCCGCACGGACCGTTCCTCATTCCTTTGGGACACTCCATCGGACAGATAAAGGCAGTCTCCTGAAGCAGACAGTTTCCACACATGCGGCATCCAAACAGGGGACCCTTGATCCAACGTTCAGTCTTCCTCAATACCCGTTTACCAAATGGCTCTTTCTTAAATGGGAAAAAGGGCGGTTGCCATCTTCTTCCTGGAGTAAATAACGACATTGTTATATTTTTTTCTAAAAAAATTTGGTAGTGGGTTAATAGGTTAGTAAGTTATTCCCACATTCTACTTTCTACTTTCCACTTTC
>JAOZUK010000761.1 GCA_029938715.1 Bacteroidales bacterium
GCAGGGAATAGAACAAGGTCTTAAGAAGATTGCCCTGAATATGATTACCAGGGGATACTCTGATGAGCAGATCGCAGAAATCACCAATCTGAACATCAAGCGCATACAGTCATTGCGCAAGGAGCGTTCTGTTTAGTCTGGAAGCAGCCTGTCTCCAGACTCGGGACATCCAAAAACGTCAAAATACAAGACCTGTACACCAGACTAACAACGAGTTAAAAAATCGGTATTATTAACGAACCTTGATCTTTCTCAAAACACGTCTCTCCAATACCTTAGTTGTCCTAATAATAAGTTAACGAATCTGGATATTACCGACGGATTTCCTGAAAAATCTGAAAAACATAAGCATTTGTGAGAATGGGCAAAGATCTGCAAGGAAGAGGTTACACTTCTGCGCTGATGGGGGTCGAGTAAATCGGACAACCCGGGAAATCAGACATATGCAAATATAGTGTCACAATCGGGATATCTAGTCGTTTTCTAAGGCTCAAGAATGAAATACTTTGCCAAAAGTATTAATTCAATCTAACACTTCAATAAATAAAGTTAAAACAAACAATTCAGACAACAATGAAGCGGTTAAAAGTAGGTGTGGTAGGTGCGATTAACATGGCCGAGATAGTTCATTTGCCGGCGCTAAGCGCTATGACAGACAAGCTGGAACTGGTGGCTGTAGCAGATATTAATGAGACTGCTGCTCGAAAGATCGCAGATAAATACGGGGTTAAATATTATAAGACCCATCTCGATATGATGGATAATGAGCAATTGGATATTGTGGATATCATTACCTCTCCGTTGATGCACCATGTGATTATTCATGATGCTGCGAAGCGGGGAATTCATATCAATGTTGAGAAACCGGTAACGATGACAATGCCCATGATGGATTTCATCATTAAAACCGTAGAGGAAAATGGTGTGCATTTCCAGGTGTCGGAGAATTATCCCCATATGCCCTGGGATATCGTAATCCGCAAAATGAGGGACCAGGGCTTGTTTGGTGATCTGGTGAGTGCTTCACTTTGCACACCTGTTAATACAGTTTCATTTGACATTGCAGTACATCACTATTCTCAAATTCGTGATTTCGTTGGCTGTGCTCCCAGGAATCTGGTGGCAGCGATGAAGGTGAGTAAGTTCTTCGATGCGGACTCACTCGAGGTCCTGGATGACCGTGTAAGGGGCTTTGGTGATATAGTTGGTGCGGCTGGCGGTGCAACCATCGAATTCGAAAACGGAGTTGATGCCAGAATGGAGTTCATTCCATTCCATTACGATGGTGAAAGCAAGGACTATTATCTGGCTGGTGATTTGCGGCGTCTGGTGGGGACAAAGCTGATGGTGACGGACAATGTCTGGCCGATGATACTTCCCGCC
>JAOZUK010000271.1 GCA_029938715.1 Bacteroidales bacterium
TATTCTTCTGCTTCAGAAACCAGCCCTATGTTACTCTGCCTGAAGTCCGACATTTTATTGTAGGTGAGAAAGATCAGCCTACGCTCGATATCATAATCAAAAAACCGCTCTATTAGTTCCATCTCCTTCTCAACGAAATCGGCCACATATAGAGACAGATCTGTCCCATTTTCATAGGAATAGACGTCGAACCGGTCGAATCTGTAATATTTCCAATACCTGTTGTTGTATTGGACCCGATTTTTACCGAAGTTCATCTGCATCCCGTTATAAAACTGAGCATATAGCCCGGTTGAACTGAATGCCAGCAGCAGCAGAATCCCTATTCTAAAAATGCTTCTCATACCTTTAAATGGCGACATAAAAGTAAACATTATTAGCCATAATTAGATTTATATACCTGGCCTGATATTTGCAATTAAATTGACACCTCAAAAATTGTGCAACTATTTATTGATTATTTACGTTAATTTTATAGTCTCAAGTATATTTTGTTCTCAACAAGTAAATTTAAAAATAGATAGAAGATGAAGCAGATATTGGTATTATTCTGTTTGGCTGGTTTGCTAACACCTTTAAGTTCGCAAACTGTTGAGCCTAAAATATCATTCGATACTCAAGAGCATGAATTTGGTAAATTCAAAGAATCGGATGGAAAGGTCACCTATAAATTTGAGTTTGTAAATACAGGCGCAAGCGACCTGATTGTACAGAATGTTACAGCTTCCTGTGGGTGCACGGCCCCTCGCTGGACAAGGGAACCTGTGCCTCCTGGAGGAAAAGGATTCGTAGCTGCAACTTATAATCCGGCAGGGAGACCCGGTTCATTCCGGAAATACGTAACGGTGGTTTCCAACTCTAATACTGGCAGCGTTCGCCTCACCATCGCTGGCGAAGTAGAACCCAAGCCCAGAACCGTGGAGGATGATTATCGTTATGCCATGGGCCCCATGCGTCTGAAGTCAAATCATCTTGCTTTTGGTAATCTCAAGAATACCCAGAACACAGAGAAACAACTGGAAGTTATCAACACTTCGGAGGAGAGAGTGGAAGTTGAGTTTGACAGGGTTCCCAAGCACATTACCATCAGGGCTGAACCCGCATCTTTGAAACCCGGAGAGAAAGGTGTGATCGTAGCTTCCTATAATGCGCCTGCAAGAAATGACTGGGGATTTGTGATCGACAGGATGGGATTGAAAATCAATGGGGTATCAGAAAGAAACTACAGCCTGGTAATTAGCGCCAACATCGAGGAGGACTTCTCAACAATGACGGCCGATCAACTGGCAAATGCACCTGTTTTAAGTGTGGATGATCCAGAATTTAAATTTGGTAAGATCAACCAGGGTGATAAGGTGGAGCATACGTATGTGTTAAGTAATTCAGGTAAAACGGATCTGCACATAAGGAAGGTAAAGGCTTCCTGCGGATGTACGGCAGTACAGCCGGAAAAAAGGGTGGTTGCTCCCGGCGAATCTGTGAAAATTAAAACAGTATTTAACTCGGCTGGCAAAGTTGGAAACCAGAACAAGACGGTGACCATTATTACAAACGATCCTAAAAAGAGTAAAATGATCCTCTGGGTGAAAGGGGAAGTTGTTAAGAGTTGAAAGTATGCAAGTATAAAGTATAAAGTAAAAGAGCCGGTCGCAGATGCGCCGGCTCTTTCTTTATACTTTTAACCTTATACTTTATACTTTATACTTGCATACTTTATACTACAACAGAGATTCTATGGCTTCTATCAGTTCTGCTCCATGCAGGTTCTTTGCAATGATGGTTCCTTCACGGTCGATCAGTACAGTGTGTGGAATGGCAGGAACTCCATAGAGCTCGGCTCCTTTGCTCTCCCAGTATTTTAGATCTGATATATGGGGCCAGGTAAGGTTATCATCCATGATGGCTTTTTCCCAGCTGGCAGCATCCCTGTCCAATGAAACTCCAAGGATTTCAAACCCCTTATCCTTATATTCTGAATAGATGGCTACCACTTCGGGATTTGCACGGCGACACGGGCCACACCAGCTTGCCCAGAAATCGATGAGCATTACATTTCCATTATGGACATCAGAAACTTTAAGAGATCCTCCTTCCGGAGTGGGCAATTCAAAATCGGTATAGGGATTTCCAATGGCCACTGCTTTCATGCGTTCCAGTTTGCCGTACATGTATTGATACTCCTCCATCTGATGCAGAGGGATATCCAGACTGGTAAGAGCGGTTTCCAGATCTTCACTATCGAGCATATAAAATGTGCCCCTTAATGCAAGGACAGCTGCATATGAAGAGGGATTCTCAACAATATAGAGTGAATCGATGGTGCTTTTTTCGTCATTCAGGGCGTAGTAGACTTCCCGCAGGCTGTCACTCTTGGCTTCATTAGCTCCACTCCTCAATTCACTTACAAGTTCAGTCATCTTTTTAGTGATGGGCTCAATCTTTTGGTTGTATGCATTCAGGTCACTCTGTGCTTTACTCCTGGTCGAAATTGCAGGATTATCCATGCTCCCTGATACTTCGTAGGAACTGTTCTCAATTAAAAGTTTAATGGATCCCTGAACGCCTTCAACGGTCAGATACATGGTATTTACACCCTCCACACTCTTTGACAAAATAGCAGGAGTTTCAGATTCTACCAGCACAGAGTCAAAAGTCACATAGTTTCGTTTCTCCATGGCCATCAACTTGACCCATTTACCCTGGGCCCCTTCCAGATCTACCTCGATGGTATAACTGTCACTTGTCATGTTACAGGAGGTTATGGCTAGCAGGACCAGCAACATATAAATAACTTTTTGCATATACACGATTTTAAATATGAATGCGCAATATTACAAACTATTATCCAGCAGGGAAATAGGTCAGGTGGTTTTATCCTGAGATTTATATTTATTCAAAATAATCGATGCAGCCATAAAGGAAGTCATGCGGCCATGAGCAATCTCAACCTCATATTTCTCAAGTTCCTTCTTCATCTCAGCGTCATTGAATACCAGGTTGAAAATACCCTCCCTGATGGTTTCATACATCCAGTATTTTGATTGTTCCTCTCTCCGCTGCTTCAGGTAACCATTATCAGCGGCAATGGAGCGGTATTTGCCTATCATCTTCCAGACATCATCAATTCCGGTGCCATACAAGGATGAACAAGTTTTAACCTGAGGCATCCAGCCTGAGACTGTAAGGGGAAACAGGTGGAGTGCATTTGTAAATTCTGCCTGGGCCCTTCGCGCTCTTTGCAGGTTATTGCCATCGGCCTTATTGATTACTATGGCATCGGCCATTTCCATAATACCTCGTTTAATTCCCTGAAGTTCATCGCCGGCTCCGGGTATCATAATCAGAAGAAAAAAATCCACCATGCTGTGTACCGCTGTTTCAGATTGTCCCACACCCACGGTTTCAATAAACAGGGTATCAAAACCGGCTGCTTCACAAAGTATGATGGTTTCCCTGGTTTTCCTGGCTACTCCTCCCAGGGTACCGCCCGATGGGGAGGGCCTGATATACGCCTCAGTACGACCTGCCAATGACTCCATACGTGTCTTGTCACCTAAAATGCTTCCTTTGGATCTTTCGCTGCTTGGATCAATGGCAAGCACTGCAAGCTTTCCACCCCTGTCGATAAGGTGCTGACCCAGAGATTCAATGAAAGTGCTTTTACCTGCACCCGGAACTCCCGTTATGCCCAGCCGAAAGCTTGATCCTGAAAAGGGAAGACATGCTGCAATAAGCTCCTGGGCCATGGAGAGGTGCTTGGGAAGCGCACTTTCTACCAGGGTAATGGCCTGACTGAGCATGGTAATATCACCCTGCCGGATCCCATCGAACAGCTGTTCGGTGCTAAATTGCTTCTTTTTGGATTTCTTTAAGTGTTTAACAGCCTCCTGGTTGATGGAATCGGGCTGCGATACTCCTTCGGAGACCGATATCGCAGAGTTTTTTTTAAGGAGTCCGGACATAATTGATTAAAAATGAGCTTTTAGAATGTGCTCTAAACTGGTCTGAAGTTCCATGGTCCAGGATTATAAAATGTGGTTATCAATGCTATGGCATGGTATATTTATTCTTGAAATACTCATAGGTAGATATCTGAGCCCTGATGTCTGGCCCTTTGGTAATAATCCTGTTATTAATCAGACGCATATCTATCTCACAGGCCTTTACATTATCTGATAGCTGAATATTCAAAATGTCAAGCACCTCCTTTTTGAGATCGGGATCGTAGACGGGGAAAATGCACTCAACCCTTCGACGGAGATTCCTTTTCATCCAGTCGGCCGAACCCATATAGACATGGTGATTCCCGTTGTTGAGGAATACGAAAACCCTGGCATGTTCCAGGTATCGGTCCACAATGCGTACAACCCTTATGTTTTTGCTATAGGGCTGACCTGTTTTAAGTGTGCATACCCCTCGAATAATTAAATTAATTTTTACTCCTGCCTCACTGGCCCGGTAAAGGCTGTCGACCATCTCTTTGTCCTGCAGTCCATTCATTTTGAGAAGGATGTAACCAATCTTCCCCTCTTTTGAATTTGCAATCTCCTGATCAATTAGCTGAATAAATGTTGGGACCATATTGAAACCGGGCACCAGAATGTGTTTAAATTTTGGCCTTAATGTTTGATCTTCAAGGTGTTTATATAGGTCTTTCACTTCCCTTACCACTTCCGGATTGGATGTAAATAATCCATAATCACCGTAGAGCCGTGCAGTCTTTTCATTAAAATTACCCGTACCCAGATAGGCCTGATCTCCATTTTTGGAACCCTTTTTCCTGATTATCACTGCAATTTTTGCGTGGACTTTTAACTTTGGAAAGCTATATATGATCCGGATACCGGCCTTGGTCATCTCATTGGCCCATTTCAGGTTAG
>JAOZUK010000762.1 GCA_029938715.1 Bacteroidales bacterium
ATGTCGTTATTGAGTTACTTCCGGCAAGTCTTACAGTGCCGATTGGTAAAATAGCAGCTGAAGAAGGTGTTCATATTGTCAGCAGTATGTATTACCAAAATCCAGGTGTGGAAGATCCACAAGCTCTATCTGAACTGAAAAAAGAATTGGCCTATATCGAGCAAATGGCCAGAAAAAACAATAGCAGTATTTTAACAGAATTCGGCCTGGATCCGGGCCTGGATCTTATTGTTGGTGCCCATGCATTGAAAGAATTGGATGAAGTGGATGTTTTTAACTCCTATGGTGCCGGGTTTCCGGCCCCCGATTCCTGCGGTAGCGCCTTATCTTATAAATTTACCTGGTCGGTGAGAGGGGTAATGCTCTCTTATAAACGTCCAGCCAAAGTGATTAAAAAAGGGGAAATTATTGAAATTCCAGGTCTTGAAATGTTTGCATCAGAGAATATGCATATCATTGAAGATGAAAATACCGGTGGCCCACTGGAATGCTTCCCTAACGGTAATAGTGCCAAGTATGCCGAGGTGTTTGGTTTGTCAGGTCAGGTAAAGGAAATGGGGCGCTATATCTGCCGCCGCCCGGGACATGGAGAGTTCTGGTGGCGAATGGCCAATAGTGGATTTTTAAGTGAAAAACCAATTCAAATCGGTGAGACCTGGATTGCCCCCATAGATTTTGTATCTTCCCTGTTTCAATCCCAGGATCAGTTCTGGTATTCAGGACAGGAAAGAGATACCACCCTGATCAGGGTTGAAGTGAGTGGGAGAAAGAATGGAAAAGACAAGTCCGTTGTCTATCAGATGGTTGATTACAAGGATTTGGACACAGGATTCACATCCATGCAGCGAACCGTGGGATTCACCATGGGAGTAGGTGCCATACTGTTGGCCCAGGGCAAGCTAGATGCTAAAGGCATGATTTCCCCCACCCAAGTTCCACTCGATTTGATTTTACCTGAGTTAGAAAAAAGAAATATTAATATAACCCGTAAAGATGTCGTCTAACCCGATTTAGGTAAAGGCTACAGATGAGGAGGTAAGAATGTTATACCCAGGACAAACGATTTTAGCTACCCCAGAAGTTAAGGTGCTCAGTCAGGACCAAAAAGAGATCATTTATTACACTGCACTGGATATCATGGAAACTGCCGGAGTAAGAGTTGATCATCCGGAAGGCCGGAGTCTGCTACTAGACAATGGTGCCCGTACTGGCAAAAATGATCTGCTTTTTATCCCTTCCTGGTTGGCACAAAAAGCACTTAGTACAGTGCCGCCGTTTTTTCATCTTTATAACCGTGAGGGTGAACAGGTAATGACTGTGGGGGGAAGACATGTGAATTATTGCTCCCAGCCGGATTCCGGTTTTATAGATGATCTGG
>JAOZUK010000272.1 GCA_029938715.1 Bacteroidales bacterium
CCGGCTGGATCTGCACTGCCAGAATAACCGGATCTATAACAATGAGATCAATCACCTGGGTGGTGCCGGAATTCTATTGATCGGCTATGGTCCGGGCACAAAAGATGTGAACAAAAGGAATAAAATAGTAAATAATCATATTCATCACAATGGTGAGATCTACTGGCACTCGCACGGCATTGTCATGTGGCAGAGCGGAGAAAACCATGTGGCACATAATACCATTCACAATATGCCTCGTAAAGCAATCTGCGTTACCGGCGTTCGTCCACAATTTTTTAATCCCGATGATGAATTTCTACGAAGAGCCCATCCCCCTTTCAGAGAAAATGCACCCTCCATTCGATGGCATGAGATAAAAGATTCAGCAGCTTGCACAGAAAGAGCTATATCCATGCCCTGGGAGAGAATCGATGTATGGGACTGGCCAGAAATAAAGCCCTATTTGCACACAAGGGACAACCTGGTCGAATACAATGAAATATTCAGGGTTGGAGAGTTAATGGGAGATGGCTCGGCGCTGAACATATCAGGTGCCGGTGAGGGGAATATCATACGCCGCAATTACCTGCATGATATCTATAATCCCATGCTGCACAGCGCCATTCGGATCGATGACTATCAGCGAGGAACAATGATAGAGGAGAACGTAATATTCAGAACCAATACTTTTTGCGGAGTACTTGTTAAACATGAAAACTACTGGATCAATAATGTGATCGTGGATGTTACTCCCAACCAATACGCAATTGTTGGCCGAAGATTTATCGATGGCACTCGTTTCGAAAGAAATATATTATTCGAGCCCGGAAATGAGCAGCACTTCTTTGTTTTTGAGCTACGGAAAGGTCCAGGCGATGAGACCCCTGGATTATACGAATACTTCAATAAATGCAGTGTAGATCAGAACCTCTATTTCAATGCAGCTGCTCCAGATAGTAAGGATTTTCCGCTGAAAGGCTTACAGGCAGAAGGACATGATAAGAATGGCCTGTACTCAGATCCAATGTTTTTTGATTGGAAAAACGGCGATTTTCGACTGAAGCCTGAATCTCCTGCTCTGAAGATGGGCATAAAATCAATTGATGTGCGGGAAGCAGGAATAACAGACGATTTCCCGGAAAAATTCAGGAATTGATTTCATTTTGTTTTCTATTTGTTCTCCATTCGATATATATTTTTATCTACTCCAACACCTTTAATTGTTAGGGATTTCCATTGCACAGGGAGTATTGGATTCTTTTGGATAATTCCTTCTTCTGTGATTTCTAACCCTCCAAAGCCAAACAATACTGTTTGTAACATTCCGCCAGCGCCTGTCGCAAAATAGGAATGATTTGAAGTTCCCGTCTCTGAAAGTGCGCCAAATGGTTCTTGTTGGTTAGGTACATAGCTTTCCTTAAACAACCTGAATGCATTATCCGCATCTCCCAGACGAGCATAAAGAACTGCAAATATAGACTTACCCATTGCTGGGCCGTCCTTTGCCAACTTAGGTTCGTAGTAATTCAAGTCTTTCAAAATCGTTTCCCTGTCACAAATAATATTTAGAGGATAGGATAACAAATTCACATCTGCCTGTTTAATTCTTTCACCTTCATAACCAGCATGTTCTTTTGTGGTTCCGTCTGGAAATTTTAAAATGTTAATATGATTTGCAACTTCTTCCCATTCTGGATTTGGAGTAATTCCCAACTCTTTTGCTGCCAAGTTAGCGAACCTTAAAGCTGTTATTGCAGCACCATTGGTAAATGCATTATCATTCACGTTTGGAGCGAATTCATTTGGCCCAACTACATTGTTTATCGAGTAGCTATCGTCGCTATTTTTAGTTATCCTGCTAACCCAAAAGTCAGCAACTTCTTTCATCACAGGATAACCTTTTTCTTCCAACCATTTTCTGTTTTGTGTCACTCGGTAATAATTCCAAAATGCAATCCCTATATCTGCGGTAATATGATGTTCGAAAGGTCCGGTCAATGCAAAAGGCGGTGTTGCTTCTTCACCTGTATCATCACTTTCCCAAGGAAACATCGCACCTTTATAACCATAATTAATAGCTCGTTTCTTAGCAGGTTCTAATCTGTCAGAACGATAATTAACCAAAGAACGGGAAATGTCCTGATTGAGCAGAAGCAAAGGTGGAAACATCCATAATTCTGCATCCCAAAAAATATGACCATTATATGGAACTTGAAGAGATAAGCCCATGGGTGCAATACTCAAATCCGTGTCACCTCGCCCAAATGCGTATAAATGGTAAAGAGCTAATCGAACATCCTGTTGAGATTCTAGATCGCCTTCAATAATTATATCGCCTTCCCAGAGCTCTTCCCATAAAGCTCTATGCCCTCCTAATAGTACTTCACGTGAATTCAGTAAGTTGAAAATAACCATTCTTTCTGACTCAGATTTTGGGTCAGAGAAATCAGTTGTGGTACATTCTGCACCCGTCCATGCAAATTCAAGGCTTTTATCTTTTTTAATTTTGCTTTCAAAAGAAAGTGTATTTACATAAGGAGAAACAATATTATGATTTAATTCGGGTCGTTGATGCTCTCTTGAAGAATTGATGTGATGCCAAACGAAAGTTCCCGAAGTAGCTACTAAATGTTTGCCAAACGGTGTCTTTGCAACTGACTGTAAAATTGGCATAGTCGTTTCCACATCACGTAATACTTGAAAGGTGTTTTGTGGATTTTGATATTTTTCTGGGGTTATTATCTTGCCTATTACTTTTATATCTACGTCTTCTAAGACAGATACTTTCACATCAATATATCCAGTATACTGAAGATTACGAAGTGCGTAAATGGTGCAGGAGATTTTCGCTTTCCCTTTAAAATCAAAACGAGTTGTAAATGCCGCTTCTTTCATGTCAATGGTTTGAGACCAATGACTTATATTTTTGGCGGTTATTTTTTCACCGTCTATAAAAACATCCAAATTTCCGAAATCCATTCCATGCACTATTTGGCTTACTTTATGTACCGGGTTAACATCAAAAACATTATTTAAAACCGTATGCTTTATTTTAAATGGTTCTGCAGATGTCAACATGCCGATTCTTCCATTTGACATGGCAATACCCGTATAAGGCTCTTTGTTTTGCGTCGTTATATGCCAATCGTCATTTTGAGCAGATACAAATACACTTGACAATAATAAGATTGCCATTATTACTTGCTTCATGTTTTTCTTTTTGTGTATTGTGAAAGTCTACATGTACTTTACCACAGGATGCCACAGCACCCATAAAATGAGACCTGCGTTTTTAATCCTCACATATTCGATCAATTCCATCACATCCATGCCGGACCTGAAATCGACGCCGAAGATATTCCAGTATTTACTTCATCTGTCAATGCAGCCTAACAAAAATTTCCCAATGACCTTAATTCATGATTTCTATCCTTTCAGAGAGTCTGATGTCTTGTGATGATCCGCCTACCTGTATTTCAAACTTACCCTCTTCTATATCGAAATCACCTGTGTTTTCATTCCAAAATGTGAAATCATCATAGGAAAGCTGAAGCTGAACAGTCTTTGTCTCTCCTGCTGCTATGTTTATTCGTTTGAATTCCCGTAACTCCTTCTCAGGCTGAATTACAGAGGATTCTATATCCTTAACATAAAGTTGAACGACTTCGTCACCACCCACCTGGCCTGTGTTACTCACATCTAAACTGACAAGTATCTCCATATCCTTAGCGTTGCTGAATTCTTTTGCATTCACTGTAAGATTTGAATATTTAAATGTGGTATAACTTAAGCCATATCCAAAAGGATAGAGCACTTCCTTGTCGAAGAACCAGTAAGTTCTTCCTTTGGTGATATCATAGTCGCCAATATGGGGCAGGTCATCCTCCGTCCTGTAGTAGGTTACTGGTAACTTTCCGCCAGGGTTATAATCACCAAACAGGACGTCTGCAATGGCGTGCCCCTGTTCCTGACCGGTATACCATGCCTCAACGATAGCGGGCAGGTATTCTTCTTCCCAGTTAAGCTTGATCTGGAAACCTTTCAGGGTTACCAGCACCACATTGGGATTGACTTCATGTATTTTTTTGATCAACACTCCCTGGTTTCCAGGCCAGTTAAGGTCCTCCGCATCGGCTTCTTCGTTGGAAACAAACCTGCTGGTTCCCATGACCAGCACCACCTGGTCCACCTGTTTCGCGAGTTCAACGGCTCTTGCCATAAGGACTTCATCGGACTCTTTTGTATTGTCGAGATAATCATCATAGAGCATCTTAAATTCAATTTCCTCCACAGCGGTAGCATATATTTGCTCCTGGCTTACTTCATCTTCTCCCTCTTCTGGATCGATCCATTCCTCCGGACTGAAATTGATCTTTTCCTTAAAGGTGATGTTGCAACCTTTTTCATGGAAGACCTGGACCCTGTCTCCCACTTTCTCTTTGATTCCTTCCAATACCGAGATCTTCCGGGAAGGAATGCCACTGTAGGAGCCCAGGCGGCATTTGTTTGCGTTGGGACCGATCACTGCAATGGATTTCATTCCATCACTTGAAAGGGGCAGTGTATTCTCGTCGTTCTTGAGTAAAATAATGGCTTCTCTGGCCGCTTTCAGGGCCAGTTCCCGGTGTTCTTCACTTTCAATCACCTCTTCACCTATGCTGCTGTACGGCACCTCCCCGGGTTCTGCAAACAGGCCCAGTTTAAATCTTCCCAGGAAGAGGCGCTCCACGGCCATTGAGATGTCTTCTTCCGAAATCAACCCTTGCTTACAGGCATTCACAAGCGCATCCAGGTAGACAGGTCCGCAATTTAATTCACAACCTGCTTTGACGGCAAGTGCTGCCGCTTCCTCACCCGTTTTAACGTATTTATGGTTTT
>JAOZUK010000763.1 GCA_029938715.1 Bacteroidales bacterium
ATCGGGTTAATCTTCACCTGGCATTAGGTGGCAGTTTTGAAGAGATGCCGGTAACAGCAGAGCAGCAATAATGAACACTGGAGATTGAGGTCTTTTTCATGAATAAGCAGTTTTTATATTTTTTTGTATTCCTGTGCCTGACAGGACTTTTCAATAGTCCTGCATATGGAAAAGAGCCCGGCTCCCCTGCGACAAAACCGGTTACTGCAAAAAAAGAGATCCTTAAACTTGAAGATGATTTACACAGAGATACTCCGCAATCGTCCATTACCCATTTCCTGGAAGCTCTTACGGAAAAGGACTTTGACACCGCGAGCAATTATCTTGATTTCAGAAATCTTCCCTCAAAAATAAGGCAAACATCAAAGGAAGAACTCACGAAAAAGCTGGAAATCGTTTTGGACCGTGCCGTTTGGATTGACCTTGCAGCACTCAGTGATCAAGCAACCGGCTACAGTGATGATAATTTACCAGGATACCGTGACTTTCTTGGCCGTGTAAAAATAAGTGAAGAGGAAACCGTTGACCTCCTCCTGCAAAAAGTACCCGGAGAAAAAGGGTTTCAAATCTGGAAAATCTCCAATCGTACCGTGGCTCAGATTCCCGCCATGTACAGCGTACATGGCTATAATGAGTTTGAACAAAAATTTGTCGATATCTTTCCTGAATATGATCTTCTGGGATGGCAGATCTGGCAATGGATTTTCGCCCTCCTTATTGTACTGGCTCTGTTTATTGCTCTTTCCATCCCACTATGGTGCATCAGTTATTTTATAAAAAAACAGAACACCACATTCTCACTCCATTTAGCATCTTTTGTTACCGGGCCCTTGCGCCTTGCGGTTTTACTTTACCTGGCGGACTATGTCGTTTTCATGTTTGTAACGCCATCAACTGCTATACGCCACATTGCGGAGTTGCAAACGTTTAAGTTACTGGCCGTACTCTGGGTCATTTTCAGTATTATTGAGCTGGGTAAAGATCGTGCCGCTCAGATTCTTGAAAAACAAGGCTTGCAAAATTCTTCCATACTCCTGCGCCCGGCTCGTACCATGCTCAGGCTGGTGATGCTTGTTCTTGTTGTCCTTGTCTGGCTGGATAACCTGGGTTTGAGTATCACTACAGTTCTTACAGGTCTGGGAGTGGGGGGCATAGCTTTCGCTCTTGCTGCTCAGGATACCCTTAAAAATCTTATTGGAAGTGTAATTATACTGTTAGATAGACCCTATACAGTTGGACAGCGCGTTATTGTAGCGGGCCACGACGGAGAAGTTGAAGAGATCGGGTTACGCTCCACCAAACTCAGATTGTTAACTGGAAATCAGTCTATTATTCCAAATGAAGTCATGGCAAAATCAGCCATCGAAAATGTCAG
>JAOZUK010000764.1 GCA_029938715.1 Bacteroidales bacterium
GATGTTTTTTCCCGCTCTGCCCATATGGTGGAAGGCAAGTTTGAAACTCCCTTTGTGGAACATGCCTTTCTGGAACCTGAAGCCTCTATTGCCAAACCAGATGGAAAAGGCGGCTTGACCGTTTATTCCCAGAGCCAGGCACTGTATCATGATCGCAGTCAGATCAGTTCAGTACTGAACCTGGACGAAGAGCAGGTGGATGTGGTCCTCATCTCAGCCGGCGGCGCTTTTGGTGGCAAGGAAGACCTCACGGTTCAGCACCATGCTGCCCTTGCTGCCATGATTCTTCAGCGCCCGGTTAGAGTACGGTTGAGTCGTCCTGAGTCACTTCGCATGCACCCCAAGCGACACCGGATGAAGTTGAGCTACAAGCTGGCCTGTGACGAAAACGGCATGATCACAGCTCTTCATGCCAGAATCCTCGGAGATACAGGCGGTTATGCCTCAATGGGAGGAGCAGTTGTGGCCCGAACCGGGACCCATGCTGCTTCAGCCTACCATATCCCGAATGTGGACGTAGTCGCAAGTGCCTACTATACAAACAATCCTCCTGCCGGAGCCTTTCGCGGCTTTGGTGTCAACCAGTCCAACTTTGCCATGGAGAGTATGGTCGACGAACTCTGCATTAAGGGAGGTTTTGACCCGTGGCAGTTTCGCTATGACAATGCCCTTGACACCGGCCGCATGACTACCACCGGCCATATACTAAAAGATAGTGTTGGACTGCGTCAATGTTTGGAAGAGGTAAAAGATGCCTTCAACAGTGCCAAATATGCTGGAATCGCCTGTGCCATTAAAAATTGTGGTATCGGAAACGGTATAGAAGAGATCAGTGACACCCGACTCAAAATTATCTCCGCAAACCGGATTGAACTTTACCACGGCTGGAGTGAAATGGGTCAGGGTATCAATACCGTGGCCCGGCAGGTGCTGGCAGAAGTGTGTGAACTGGATGATTCAATAGCGATTGATGTTAAATCCTCCACCGGCGGCGGCGCCAGGGGTGGGGCGACTACTGCAAGCAGAGGTACTGCACTGCTTGGTAATTCAACTATCAAGGTGGCCGAAAAGCTCAAAGCTGATCTGCAGGATCAGTCTCTTGCTGATCTGGTCGGTAATGAATATTTCGCCAGGTACTTTGTAGACTGGACCACCAGCCATGATGTTGACGGTGAGATTATCAGCCACTTTTCCTACAGCTATGCCGTTCATTTGGCGATCCTGGATGAGACGGGTAAACTTGAGAGTATTCATGCAGCCCATGATGTCGGCCGGATTATCAACCCGATTTTATTCGAGGGACAGGTCGAAGGCGGGGTGGTCATGGGAATGGGATATGCACTGACTGAGAACTATCCGTTAAAAGACGGTAAG
>JAOZUK010000273.1 GCA_029938715.1 Bacteroidales bacterium
GGTATCTCCTGAGGTGGCTACCAGTACATGGATTTCACTCTCCATATGGCTGGTATAGTATCCTAATAGCCTGGCCAGGAACCTGGCTCCTACATCTTTAAATGCAAGTGTGGGACCATGGAACAGCTCCAGTGAATAAAGATCTTTTTCCACCTGGACCAGCGGGGTATCAAAATTGACTGCTTCTTCCACCAGGGGTTTAAGCTCTTGTGCAGGGATATCATCTCCAAACAGCAGTTCCGAAATCTTCACTGCTATCCCTGTCAGGTCCATATCTCGCAAACCATCCAATTCCTCTTTTGTGAGAATGGGAATTTGTGAGGGCATAAAAAGTCCCCCGTCAGGGGCCAGTCCCTTAAGCAGGGCTTCCTTTAAACCAAATTTCAGATCCTTATTCCTGGTGCTGTAGTAGTGCATTTTATATTATTTTGCATCCTGCTTCACTGATTCTCGAAATATAGGTAGCGGCTGTAATCCCCCTGCTGGTGAAATGTTTTCTCATTACCTCACCTACAGAGGTGGCCATCTCCTCACCTCTGCACAGACTGAATACAGAGGGCCCGGATCCTGATAGTCCTGTTCCTACTGAACCTGCGCTTAAGGAGTCCTTCTTTAAAATATCAAAGTCAGGAAGCTGCTGTGTTCGGTAAGGTTCTGCAAAAACATCGGTGACGGATCGACTGATCAATGGATAATCACCTGTAATAAGTCCGGCCACCAATCCGGCCAGATTTCCACATTGTTGTAGAGCTACCTTAAGGGGTACCTGCTCTGGGATAAGTTTTCGGCTCTCCAGGGTTTTTATTTCCAACTCTGGGTGAACCACGGCACACCATAGATCGGAAGGATAAGGAATGTGCTTTATATCCAGTGGATCGTATCCACGAATCAGGGTAATTCCACCCAATAATGCGGGTGCAATGTTATCGGCATGGGTAGAACCACTTGCCACTCTTTCACCATCCATGGCATATGGGATCAGAGCGGCGGTTTCAAAAGGATTGCCTAGCAGTTCATTAATTCCGACCACTGCAGCCACACAGCTGGCAGCGCTGGATCCCACTCCGCTTCCAGGATTGATCTTTTGGGTGAATACAAGGTCAAATCCATCCTTATTCCCTAGCTCATTCAAGAGTGATTTGGCAGATACGGCAGCCACATTCTTTTCAGTATCTAAAGGAAGGTCACATCCCGACTCATTAAAAAGTTTGAGCTTACCTGAATTGTTCCGCCGAATGATCATCTCATCACCGGGACTTTCAAGTGCAAATCCCATCAGGTCAAATCCAGGCCCCACATTGGATACTGTTGCCGGTCCAAATACTTTTACTTCGCTCTTCACCATTTAAATCTTTTGCAACTGGTCAAATGTCTCTTCATTTATCTCTCTTAGCGACCTGATCTTCAAATCTGCTGCACCATACCTTGGTTGGTCATACTCAACCGGATCGGGCATGACCACTACCTTCATCCTGGCCGAAATGGCTGAAATCAATCCGTAAAAGGAGTCCTCTATAGCCAGACACTTAGTAGGAACTGTACTTAGCATCTCTGCAGTTTTCAGATAGACTTCCGGATGAGGTTTGCCGGGCATATTTTCTGCGGCTGAAACCAGCAGGTCAAAGTATTTCCACAATCCATGTCTCTCCATGGTCGCATCAATATGATCCTGGGTTGAACATGATGCTAAAGCAATGGGAAGATTTTTCTCTTTAAAGAACTGTATGGCTTCCAGGGCACCATCCATCATGGATACATCGTTTTTCATGGTTTCTACCATCACAGCATCATATCGGTTCATCAGCTCCTCTGGATCTACCGCTTTCAGATCAAACCGGTTACTCCAGTGTTCCACCATCTCTTCTGTTCTTAGCCC
This sequence comes from Bacteroidales bacterium, assembly GCA_029938715.1. Lineage (GTDB taxonomy): Bacteria > Bacteroidota > Bacteroidia > Bacteroidales. Next base: position 1,877 of record JAOZUK010000273.1, read on the forward strand.
TCTGGTCTGGTAAAGCAATTCATCGGTAAGCTCAATCCCCAGCTTTGCAAATATGTTCCGCTCAGTTCGTTGCCAGTGATTCTCTGAATCAATCAACACCCCATCCATATCGAAAATAACGGCTTCTATCATTGCACTTTATACATTTGCAACACGTATGATATCAGCGAACACGCCCGCTGCAGTTACCTCTGCTCCGGCACCATAACCCTTCACTATAAGAGGTAATTCATTGTAGCGATCGGTGGTAATCAGAATGATGTTATTGCTTGCTTCCAATGGATAAGCCGGATGGGAGGAGTCCACTGCAACCAGACCCATTTTTCCTTTTCCCTTATCCAGGGTGGCCAGGTAGCGCCATTTCAACCCGTTCTTTGCCATGTCACGACGCTTCATCTCAAATTCCTTATCCAACTTCTCCACCTCAATCCAGAAATCCTCCTGGGATCCCTTAAAAAGCTCATCAGGAAGGAATGGGGTGATCTCTATGTCTTTCTCTTCCATGCGATACCCCGATTCCCGGGCAAGGATTAACAATTTTCGTTTCACGTCGGTCCCACTGAGGTCAAGTCGAGGATCAGGCTCTGAATAACCCTCCTCTTTGGCCATCTTAATGGCCTTGCTGAGCGGGATCTCTTCGCTCATGGTGTTGAAAATATAGTTGAGGGTCCCAGATACCACAGCTTCCAGTTTAAGTATCCGGTCTCCACTCTTAATCAAATCATTAATGGTGTTAATTACGGGCAGACCAGCAGCCACATTGGTTTCAAAGTTGAATTTTACCCCTTTCTGAATGGCACTCTGCTTCAGTTTGAGGTAATAATCATAGGAGGAGCTACAAGCAATTTTATTTGCTGTTACCACCGAAACATAAGCATCAAACAGCTTGTCATAAATCAATCCCACAGGATCGCTGGCTGTACAGTCGATAAAGACCGAATTACGGAGGTTGTGTTTTTTAATGGCTTTGATCATTTCGTTGAGATCGGAAGACTCGCCTTTTTCCAGCCTCTCCTGGTAGTTGGCTGGATCTATCCCATCCGGATCAATCACCATTTTTCTGCTGTTGGTGATTCCCACCAGGTTCACCTTCAATTTGAGGGATTCGATCAGTTTCCCCTGTTGCTGCTGTAGTTGAAGAAGCAGTTTTTTACCCACATTTCCAAGACCGGCAAGGTAGAGGTGCAATTCCCTGTAATCAGATAAAAAGAATCCTTCGTGAATCAGGTTTAGTGCTTTTTTCAGACTGTCATGTTCAATAACCACTGAAATATTTAGCTCGCTGGATCCCTGTGCAGTGGCAATCACACTGATACCATTACGTCCAAGTGCGCGAAATAAGATGGCTGAAATTCCAGGAGTATGCCGCATCCCCTCCCCAACAATGGCAATAATGGAGAGATCATTCATTACCTCCACCTCCATCTCCTGCCGATGTTCAATCTCCATTTCGAACTCTTCACTCAGTGCTGTAATTGCTTTAGAAGTATCTTCCGGGGTAACAGCAAAAGAGATGGTCATTTCCGAAGATGCCTGGGTGATCAGAATCACATTTACATCATGACGGGCCAGGGAGGTGAAAACACGTGCTGAAGTTCCTGTCTTACCCACCATTCCGGTTCCCTTCACAGTGATAAGGGTTATTTCATCAATGGAAGAGATTCCCTTTATCATTTCATTCTGCCCGCAGATGGTCTCTTTTGAGATAACCGTACCGGGATCTTCAGGGCTAAATGTATTTTTTACGCGGATGGGAACACTTGCATGATATGCTGGAGTAAGGGTAGGAGTATAGATTACTTTGGCTCCAAAATGGGACAATTCCATGGCCTCCTCATAACTCATGCAGTCGACCGGGTATGCTTTGGGTACCATCCTTGGATCGGCAGTCATAAAACCGCTTACATCGGTCCATATTTCCAGAACTACAGCATCTGTGGCTGCAGCGATAATGGCTGCAGTATAGTCCGAACCACCTCTTCCCAGTGTAGTAGTCCTTCCTCGCAGATCAGAAGCAATAAACCCGGGTAGAATGGCTATTTTCTGGTTATTTCCCAGCTCCTTTTGGATCTGTAAATTGGTTATTTCAAAGTCCACAGAGGCATTTCCAAAATTTTCATCGGTACGGATAAGTTTCCGGGAATCAATGAATACAGCTTCATCAATAAACCTGGCTACAATAGTTGCACAGAGGCGCTCTCCAAAACTCAAAAGGTAGTCAAGGGTCTTGCTGGAGAGGTCCTGCAGCTGATAGACTCCCTGGAGAACATCTCCGAATTCATTGAGCAGCGATTCCACCTCCAGAAGGGTAAAATCAAGGCTCTCTCCTTCCATAAGATCACGAACCGTTTGAAGATGCCTCTCCCTGATGATTGTGACCTCATTTTTGAAAGATTTGTTGCGAATACTGGCCAGATGGGCTGTGCGGATGATCTGGTCTGTTAATCCGCCAAATGCACTTACTACAACAGCGCATGGTCGTTCCTGCTCTTCAAGAATCTTTTTAACAATGCGGAGGTTTTCTGTACTGCCCACAGATGTTCCGCCAAATTTCAGAATTTTCATGCGCTTCGGGTTTCCATCTTTCTGTCTACTTTCTTAATCAATCCCTGTAGTACTTTCCCTGGACCAACCTCCGTAAATGAGGAGGCACCGTCAGAGATCATTTGTACAACCGTTTGTGTCCACTTTACGGGTGCTGTAAGCTGAGCAACCAGGTTTGCTTTAATCTGATCCGGATCCACGGATGGAAGGGCATTTACATTCTGATATACCGGGCAGACCGGCATACTGAAAGGTGCGGCTTGTATGGCCTCCTCAAGTTCGGCCCTGGCAGGTTCCATAAGGGGTGAATGAAAAGCTCCTCCAACAGGAAGTTTAAGTGCCCTCTTAGCTCCCAGTGCTGATAGCTTTTCAACCGCGGCATCAATTCCGGGAACTGAACCAGAGATCACAATCTGACCCGGGCTGTTGTA
>JAOZUK010000765.1 GCA_029938715.1 Bacteroidales bacterium
CACTTACAGGGGACTTAAACCCCATTAGTTCACGCCCATGCCGGGCGTACACAAGGCGCTGCAAGGGACAAGGTATAATGAGAAGGCTGGTTCACCCACGGGCAAGAATATAGTATCTTGCTCGAAACAAAAAAACGCAGTCACGATGCTGCAAAACAAGGGGTGAACCAGCTATGAAAAACATAACAATTGGAATGGATCTTGGCGATAAAAATCATGTAGTATGTGTGTTGAATGCAGAAGGTGATATTGCCACCGAAACTAATATCAAGAATGACAGAGAATCAATAAAGACTCTGTTCGGTAAATACAAAAACGCAACCGTCGCAATTGAAGCAAGTACCCATTCGCCCTGGATCAGCAGACAATTGGCATCATTGGGCTGTGAAGTTCTGGTAGGAAATCCACGAAAGTTACGAGCAATTTGGGATAGTGATGATAAGACAGATAAAAGAGATGCGAAAATGTTGGCTCAAATAGCCCGTTTTGATCCCAAGCTGTTATATCCTATTACGCACCGTGGAAAACAAGCCCAAATTGATTTAGAAATTTTGCAGGCACGGGATAATCTTGTGAAGAATAGAACAAATTTGATTAATCATGTTCGTGGGAGTGTAAAAGCACAGGGCGAGCGTCTTTTATCCTGTAGTACAGCAAGTTTTCATAATAAGGTTGTAGATTCTTTGCCTGAGTTCCTCAAAGAAACGCTCATGCCAGTGGTAACAATTATAGGGCATCTCACAGAACAAATTAAGGCATATGATCGAAAGATCGATCATATCAGTAAAGAACAATACCCCGAAACAGAGCTATTACTTGGTATAAAGGGAGTAGGTGCTGTTACAGCCCTTGCATTTGTACTCATCCTTGAAGATCCTGAGCGATTTTCTAAAAGTCGCCAAGTTGGCAGCTTTCTCGGTTTGACTCCGCGTCGCGATCAATCTGGTGAAATTGACAAACAACTCCGAATAACCAAAGCTGGCAATCCCTTTTTACGGAGGCTGTTGGTAGGGGCAGCGCAATACATTATGGGACCATTTGGTGAAGATTGCGATTTAAGACGTTTTGGCCTCCGCCTCTCAGCCAGGGGCGGGAAAAATGCAAAACGGAGAGCAGTGGTTGCAGTTGCCAGAAAGTTAGCGGTATTGCTTCATCGTCTCTGGCAACACGGTGAAATGTACGAACCTATTCACAGTAATAGTAAGAGCAAATTAGCAAAAGCTGCGTAACATAGTGGGAGAGCCCCTCAAGGACAATGTTCCCCTTATTGGCAATGTCCATGAGTTTTATAATACATGAAATGCTCCATATTAAATACAGTGGGATGCGACGAGGGAACATTCTCCTTGACCGCCCCTCCCACTACGTTGAAC
>JAOZUK010000089.1 GCA_029938715.1 Bacteroidales bacterium
TCATGGTTTCGATAACCAAACCGTAGGTGCCAGTGCAGTGGCATATTTTTGGGGATTGATGACCATTGGTGGTATTCTTGGTCTGATCTTATTAAAGATATTGGACAGTAAGGTAGTCTTGCGATGGTTTACTATCCTGGCTATGATCTGTCTGTTATTGGCACTATTTGGTCCAGAAGAGGCATCCTTGTATGCATTTCCAATTTCTGGATTTTTCCTTTCGGTAATGTATCCCATCATCATCTCTCTTGCTCTGAACTCAGTCAAAAGTCATCATGGCTCATTTGCGGGTATTTTAATGACCGGTATTATGGGTGGCGCAGTTGTTCAGATACTGGTGGGATTCATCAGTGATATTTCCAGCCTCAGGGTGGGTATGATGATCTTACTTATACCCATGGGGTACATCCTGAGCATTAGTTTTTGGGCAAAACCAATCATCAGTAATAAGACACTAAAATTGAAAGAACTACTGAAGTCATAATATTCAAAATATTCGAGAAGCTCATGTCTAAATGGAGAGAGGAAATTGATGTTCAGCAAAAACTGAATCGCAAATACGAAAAGTTGTATACGGCCATTTATGAAGATGTTGAATCAGCTTCAGCAGAGATTGCTCAGTATATAGCTGATTTAATCCGAAAGAAGGAGGAAAAGGGTGAAAAATGTGTACTTGGACTGGCCACCGGATCCAGTCCCATCGGGGTCTACAATGAGCTGGTCAGGATGCATAAAGAGGAGGGTTTAAGCTTTAAAAATGTAGTCACATTTAACCTCGATGAGTACTATCCGATGGAGGCCGGGCATATTCAGAGTTATGTCCATTTCATGCACGAGCATCTGTTCAATCACATTGATATCCTTCCTGAAAATGTCAACATCCCTGATGGGACAATAGCACAGGAAGATTCTTATGCTTTTTGCCAGGAGTACGAGCAAAAGATAAAGAGCATGGGAGGATTGGATCTTCAGGTCCTCGGTATTGGACGGAGCGGACATATTGGCTTTAACGAACCCGGATCCGGTCTGAATTCACCGACCCGGCTTATTTCTCTTGATACCATGACAATAGCTGATGCTGCAGGGGATTTTGGTGCTGTTGAAAATGTACCCAGAAGAGCCCTTACCATGGGAATCGAGACAATTATGTCTGCCAGAGATGTGGTATTTATGGCCTGGGGGGAGAAGAAGGCCTCTATCCTGAAACAGACTGTGGAAGGAGACATCACCGATCTTATCCCGGCCACCTATTTGCAGAAGCATCCAAATGTGAAGGTTTACCTCGATTCAGCTGCAGCAGCAAAGCTTATCAGGATCAATACACCTTGGTTGGTGCGTGATATTGAATGGAATGATAAAACGATCAAAAAGGCGGTGATCTGGCTCTGTGAAAAATTGGATAAACCCATTCTTAAACTCACTAATCAGGACTACAACGATAACAGTCTGAGTAGTATTGTTGCCAATCATGGAGCAGCATACGACATTAACCTGAAAGTCTTTAAAATGCTTCAGAAGAGCATTACAGGATGGCCGGGGGGAAAGCCGGAATCAGATTCCGGCAAACCGGAGCGGGCCATGCCTTACCCGAAAAAAATTCTTGTATTTAGCCCGAGGCCTGCAGATGATGTAATTGCCATGGGCGGGACATTAAAGAGATTGATCCAACAGGGGCATAACGTACATGTTGCTTACCAGACATCGGGCAATATCGCTGTTTCGGATGATGAGGTATTAAAGTTTCTTGATGTGGTCAAAGACTTTTCTCCTTTATCGAAAACTGTACAGGCAAAATATCAATTGATAAGGGATTTCCTGTCAGGTAAGGGAGTGGGGGATGTTGACAACAGGGAGGTGCGAAGCATCAAAACGATTATCAGGAAAGGGGAGGCCATTTCAGCCTGCCGGTTTTTAGGTATACCTGAAGTTAATGTTCATTTCCTGGAAATGCCTTTTTATGAAACAGGGATGATCAATAAGGCATCATTGACCCATAAGGATATTGAGCTTACTGTTGAAGTATTAAGAAGGTTGCAACCCACACAGGTATATGCTGCAGGCGATCTGACCGATCCGCATGGCACCCGGCGGAAATGTCTGAATGCTTTAACCAGGAGCCTTGACATAGTGAAGGAAGATGATTGGTATTCGGACTGCTGGACCTGGCTCTACAAAGGTGCCTGGCAGGAATGGGATATTTCCGATGTGGATATGGCTATCCCCATAAGTCCGGAGGAGCTTATCACGAAACGGCTCTCAATCTTTAAACATTCCACCCAAAAAGATATGCTCTACCCGGGTGTTGAGGATATGGAAGTCTGGAGATTTTCGGAAAACAGGAACCGGGCTACTGCTCAAATGCTGGATAAATTAGGAATGGCTGAGTATGAGGCTGTAGAGATGTTTGTGAAATATTAAATCAATATCCTTTAGAATTGGTAAAACAGGAAAAGAATCCTACTTTGCACCCCCGTTTATTGACCTCTTTAGAATTACCACAATAATATGATGTGTATCCGTTGAGATTTGATATTTTTGTGTCGAATTTAACTGGATCCGTTGAACTAAATTTCAGATAGAACATGGATGGAAGAAAGAGAGAACCAATTGCGATTGTTGGAATTGGATGCAGGTTCCCCGGTAATGTCACCAATGCTGAAGAATACTGGAAGTTAATTATTGATAAGGGGGATGCCCTTTCAGACGTTCCATCCGATCGTTGGAACACAGAAGAGTTGTATGCCCCGGATTTTAAGCAGGCAGGTAAGATCTCTGTCCGGCAGGGTGGATTTATCAAAGACATAGACAAATTCGATGCTGCATTCTTTGGGATATCTCCCCTGGAAGCCTCACGTATGGATCCCCAGCAAAGGATGCTGCTGGAGCTCTCCTACGAAGCCATGGAGAATGGAGGGATCACCATTTCGGAACTGGATGGTTCGCGCACCTCTGTATTTATAGGGATATCTTCTCATGATTATGGCGACATTCAGAACTCACCCGTGGAGCAAGTCAATATTGGTGCTCATACCAATCTGGGTTCGGCCCTTTGCATATCAGCCAACAGAATATCCTATTTCTATAACCTGAAAGGTCCCAGCATGGCCCTTGATACAGCCTGTTCATCCTCATTAAATGCTGTTCACCTTGCCTGCAGAAGCATATGGGACGGGGATGCTGAAATGGCCTTTGCAGGAGGAGTCAATGCCATATTGAAACCCGAACCGCAGATGGGCTTTTCCAAGGGAGGATTTCTTTCACCCGACAGCAAGTGTTACGCTTTCGATTCACGGGCCAATGGATACATTCGCAGCGAGGGGGCCGGATTGATTATCCTGAAACCACTCTCCCGTGCGCTGGAGGATAATGATAACATTTTCGCTACCATCAGGGGATCGGGGATCAATCAGGACGGAACCACCAATGGGATTTCTGTTCCCAGTCAAATTGCCCAGCAGGAGATGATCCGGATGGCATACAGCGATGCTGGCTTAGCCACCAATAAGGTAAAATATATAGAAGCCCATGGTACTGGTACCTTTGTGGGTGATCCCATTGAAGCAAAATCCATTGGAAAAGTGCTGGGAGCGGACCGGAATGATGTGTGTTATATTGGATCGGTTAAAACCAACATTGGTCACCTTGAACCCGCTTCTGGTATTGCCGGGATCATAAAGCTGGCTCTGTCCATGAAGAACAGGACCATACCACCCAATATCAATTATAAGAAACCTAATCCCAATATCCCATTCGATGAGCTGAACCTTAAGGTCCCCATCGAACCAGTGATTTGGGAGGAGGATGAAAAAGGTAGCGTATATGGAGGGGTAAATAACTTCGGTTTTGGGGGTGCCAATTGTCATGTGGTGCTTGAAGGAATATCATTGAACGGGATTGCCCGGAACATGCCTTCTCAGGGGGTAGAAGAAGAACTTGAGATATGTACCCTCTCTGCCAGGGATTCACAGGCCCTGCGGGAACTGGCTGAATCCTACATCACCTATTTCAGGGAGGCCGAAAATCAAGATAAGCTGGCTGATATCTGTTACTCATCCACGGTGCGCAGAACCCACCACGGATTGCGCCTGAGTGTAGTTGGAGCATCCAAAGAAGAGATGGCTGATCACCTTCAAAAGTATCTGGAAGGAGAAAACCTTGTGGAGATCTCTGAAGGAAGGAGCAATGAAATAAAAGAGAAGATTGTATTTGTGTTTTCCGGTCAGGGTCCACAATGGTGGGGCATGGGGAGGCAGCTTCTTGAAAGCGAACCCCTGTTCGCAAAAACCATCCATCAGCTGGATAAACTGCTCAGCAAACATGCAGATTGGTCCTTGTTGGATGAACTGACAAAAGATGAGGAGTCCTCAAGGATAGGCGAGACTCACATCGCCCAACCGGCCATTTTTTCCATACAGGTGGCCCTGTTTGAAATGTGGAAAGCCATGGGAATTCATCCCTCCGCAGTGGTGGGTCACAGCATTGGAGAGGTGGCAGCCGGTTATGCATCCGGAGCACTTACCCTGGAGCAGGCAGTTCTGCTTATCTTTCACAGGAGCCGCATCCAGCACAAAGCAACTGACAAGGGGCGGATGCTGGCAGCCGGTTTAACTACAGCCGAAGCAATGGAGCTGATTAAGGGACGCGAGCATCAGGTATCCATAGGTGCGGTGAACGGACCGGCCATGGTTTCGCTCTCTGGCGATACAGATGTGATTGAGCAGATCTCTGTGGAACTTGAAAAGAAGGATGTTTTCAACCGGTTACTGCAGATCAATGTTCCGTTTCACTGCCACCATATGGAACCTTTGAAAGATGAGCTGCTTAGCTCACTCAGTTCGTTGAAGCCTTCAGCCACGCGGATCCCCTTTTACTCCACGGTGACCAGTCTGGTTATGGAAGGGGAGATGCTGGATAGCAACTACTGGTACAGGAATGTAAGGGAGACTGTGAATTTTGTAGGTGCCATTGAAGAACAGATCAACGACGGATTTGACACTTTTATTGAATTGGGACCCCATCCCATCCATGCCCTGGGAATCAACGACCTGCTTGAGGCCAGGCAGAAAACCGGTTTGGTGGTTCCATCCATACGCAGGATGGAGGAGGAAAAAAGAACTTTCCTTGCATCAGTTGGAAAAATGCATACATGGGGTTGCCAGCTGGATTGGAAATCCAAAAGCAATGGGAATGTACTGGTGAAACTACCGGCTTATCCTTGGCAGAAGGAGCGTCACTGGCTGGAGACCGATGATGGTAGAGCCATAAGATTGGGATCATCGGTTCATCCCCACCTTAAAAGAAAGACCGTTTCGGCCAGGGAGAGCCACAACATTATCTGGGATATTCACCTGGACAAGCGTATCCACCCTTACATTGATGATCATAAAGTGCAGGGCCCCATTGTGTATCCGGGGGCGGGACATGTGGATTTGTCCATTTCGGCTGCCCTTGCTTCATTTGGTGAGAAGTTTGAATTCCTGGAAGATCTGAACTTTGAAAGTGCTCTGTTCCTGCCTGATTCAGGGGATCCCAATTTTATTCAGATGGATATCTCCCACGACAGCGGGGATTATTTTATCTATTCCAAACCACGGAGTGACCACGCATCGTGGACCATGTGCTCCAATGGAAAGATGAACCACATCAGTGATTCGTTCAAATCCATACCCATTGATTTTGAGGCCGTCCGTAAACGGATCACCATTCCTGTGCCCGTGAAACCCATGCATGATGAGCTTCTGGAAAGCGGACTCTACCTGGGCCCCAGTTTCAGGGCCATTAAAGAGTTATGGAGAGGCGAAAAGGAGTGGGAGTCTTTCAGCGAGATTGAGGTACATGAAAGCATCCGGGCCGAGTTCTTTCAATATAACTTGCACCCGGGGGTACTTGATAGTTGTTTCCAGACGGTCTTTGGAATCTTTAATGTCAGAGAGGATACCAGTAAAAAAATGGGAGTTTATGTTCCGGTGCATATCGACCGAATCAAATTCCATAAAAAGCCCGATTCCTTTAAGTTGTTTGTCTATGGCAGGTTGAGGGAGTGGACCGATGAATATGCCCTTGGAGAATTGTGGATTTTTAATGAAGCAGGGGAGGTCATTGCCGAGTTCCAGGGCTTCCGTTCCCAGTACCTGAAAGGATCCCGGGGTGAAACATCAGATGAACGGGAGAAATGGTACTATGAATACAACTGGATGATGAAATCCAGGGCAGATCAGGAGCTGGTTCGGAATCCGGGAGATTACATTCCTTCCCCCAATGCTATTCGAAACAAGGTTAGTGAGACCATCAGAGAGATCAGTGAATTGCCCCAACAGGCAGAATATTATGAGGGTTATGAACCCCGTCAATATGAACTTACCATAGGGTACATCTGCAATTCACTGAGGGAACTTGGGATGTCGTTTGATGCCGGAACAAAAATTCACATTCCTGCTCTGATACAGGAATTGGGCGTGATAAGCGACCACCACCGGCTCTTTTATCACATCTTCCATTTACTGAAAAATGCGGGCATTGTGGAGGGCGAAGGAGATCACTACAGGGTGGTCTTGATGCCTGAATTCAGGAATACCTCTTTATGGATCAGGGAGATCAATGACACCTATCCCCAATTTCGTCATGAGACTACCCTGTTGGGTCGCTGCGGACCAGAAATAGCAGGAGTGCTCACTGGAAAGGTGGATCCCATACAATTGATTTTTCCCGAGGATCAGTGGGACCTGATTGTCAAATATTACGTAGAGGGATTTGCCTTTAAGAAGTACAATGAACTGGCCGGACGAGTGGTCACCGAACTGATCAATGAGGTTCCGGAGAACCAGACGCTCCGCATTCTTGAGATTGGTGCAGGAACAGGCGGGATGACGCAGGCTATACTTCCATTGCTGCCTGCAGGGCGGACCGAGTATTACTATACGGATCTCTCCCATATGTTTATGCTGAAGGCACAGCAGCGGTTTGCTCGCTACCCCTTTGTACAGTACAAATTGCTGGATATTGAGAAGGATCCCGGCGAACAGGGATTTGATATCAACTCCTTTGACCTGGTGATTGCCTCGGATGTGATCCATGCCACCCGGAACCTAAAGACCACCTTTGGGAATGTGAAGCGATTGCTGGCTTCCGAAGGAGTACTGTTGATGTTGGAAGTCACAAATTCTCCGGTGTACCTCGATTTCATTTTTGGAATGACCGAAGGGTGGTGGTTGTTTGAAGATACGGACATTCGACCCGACCATGCCACCATGGAACCCGAACGATGGAAAGAGGTTCTTGAAAGGGAGGCATTTTCGGATGTGGCTGTTTACAGCGACTTTGAAAAGAATGATTCTTCTTGCCAGAGTGTGATCCTGGCCCGGAACAGCAAACTGGATCTGACCAACAAAGCCATTGAGGAATCCCCAAAACTGGGTAGATCTAACTGGTTGTTGTTTGCGGATAACACAGGTGTGGCAGAAAGGATACAGTCCAGATTTGCTGCCCTGGATAAGCAAACCTTTATGGTAAAACGATCGGAACTGTTTCGTCAGATCAGTGATACAGAATTTGCGATCAATCCAGGCAATCAGGAGGAGATGAACCAGGTCATTGATAAGGTGGCTGAAAATGGAAAATTCCAGGGGATTATTTTCTTGTGGGGACTGGACTCCGTTCCCAACGGACAACTGGATGTGAATCAGATCATTGATGCAGAGAAGCAATCCTCCGTGGCCATGATGAACATCATGAAGTACCTGAACTCCACTAATTATGAGGAGAATCCTGAGGTATGGATGATTACTTCAGGGTCCCAATCGGTTGAAGGCGATCCCGAAACAATACAGCTCTCTCAAGCCGGATTACGAGGTGTAAACCGGGTGGTCCTTAACGAGTTCCCTGTATTTAATTCCACCATGGTTGATTTTAGTTATCCCCCACAGGAGGTAGAGATAGATGCATTCATGGAAGAGATCCTGGCCGGTGATAATGAAGATGAAATCGCTTTCAGGGGTAAAAAGCGTTACATCAACAGGCTGGAACGGATTTCATCAGACAACATTGCCCAACGGGCACTTCACCTATCCAGGCAGGAAGAAGCTTATACGCTATCCATTGATGAATATGGTGTTCTGGACAACCTGATTATCAGGGAGACAGTAAGGAGGGTGCCCGGTGCGGATGAAGTAGAAATTGATATCAAAGCTTCTGCACTTAATTTCAGAGACATCATGCTATCCATGGGACTGCTCTCAAGCGATGCCATAAGCGGAGGATTGTTTGGCCGGACCATGGGACTGGAGTGTGCCGGAGTTGTCACCGCTACCGGCAAGGATGTAAAGCACATTAAGGTGGGTGATCAGGTGATGGCCACCGCACCTTCATGCCTTGCAAAATATGCCTATCCCAAGGCATATCACGTGGTGAAGAAGCCTGAGAACATTAGCTTCATCGAAGCTGCCACATTGCCTGTGGTTTATGTTACAGCTTATTATTCCCTGGTGTACCAGTGTCGCATCAGGCAAGGGGAGAAGATCCTTATTCATGCAGCTGCTGGAGGAGTTGGCATTGCAGCCATTCACATTGCAAAGGCTGCAGGTGCTGAAATATATGCCACGGTAGGTAGCGATGAAAAGAGAGCTTATATAGAAGGACTGGGTGTAAACCCTGCCCATATCATGAACTCGCGTACCCTGGAATTTGCCGACCAGCTTATGAAGCTTACCGATGGAGAAGGGGTGGATATTATACTTAATTCACTTTCGGGTGAGGCCATCTACAAGAGTATTCGGTGCCTGTCGTCCTATGGCAGATTTGTGGAGATTGGCAAGACAGATATCTACCGCAATAGCAAACTGGGACTTCAGCCCTTTGGAAATAACCTCTCCTATTTTGGGGTGGATGTGGACAGACTATTTGAGCAGAAGGCTCAGTTTAGTGGTGAATTGTTCCAGGAAGCCATTGATTATTTTGTGAACAACAAGTTCCCGGCACATCCAACAACGGTCTTCCCCATGGCCCAAATCAAGGATGCCTTCCAATACATGGCCGGAGCCAGACACATAGGGAAAATAGTTGTGGATATGGAGGGTGAGGTGCAAGTTGCACCGCCCACTGAGATCCTTTTTAAGGAGAATGGAACCTACCTGCTTACGGGTGGCTGTTCAGGATTTGGACTGGCTGTGGCTGACTGGATGACCACAAAGGGGGCCAGGCACCTTGTACTTATGAGCCGATCCGGACCAAAGACAGAAGAGGAAAAAAGGGTTATTGAGGGCATGCGGGACCGTGGGATCAATGTGATGATCGCAAAAGGAGATGTATCCCTTCAGGAGGATGTGGAGCGGATCATGAAAGAGGTGAAAGATCGGATGCCGGCCTTGAAAGGGATTCAGCATGCAGCCATGGTACTGGACGACGGAAGCATCCCTGAAATTGATCAGGAGCGCTACCTGAAGGTGTATAAACCCAAGGCATTGGGTTGCTGGTTGCTTCATGAAGCCACACAGGAGATGGCCCTGGATCATTTTGTGCTCTATTCATCCATCTCTTCCATATATGGCAATCCCGGACAGGTGAGTTATGTAGCGGGAAACAGTTTCCTGGAGAATTTCGCCCAGTACAGACGTTCCAGGGGTATGGCTGCCATGACCATCAACTGGGGAGTTCTGGGTGATGTGGGATTTGTTGCCCGAAGCGGAAATGTGGGCGGATTGCTGTACAAACAGGGCTGGAAAACTTTCACCCTGGAACAGTCCACCCAAATCCTGGAACAGATGTTGCTCACCAATCCGGTACAAAGGGTGGCTACCGATTCTGACTGGGAGATGGTGGGTAATTTTTATCCCCATTCCTGCGAGACCAATCGTTTTGGTCACCTGATCAGGGAGAAAGATCTATCGGCCGGATCAGGTTCCGGATCAGGCGACAGTGGCTTACGTACTACACTAAAAGAGCTCGATCCGGAGGAACAGACCGAAGTACTGGTTACCCATCTGAGGGACACATTTGCCAGGGTACTTGGCTCATCGGCTGAAAAGGTGGACCCCAATGAACCTGTTACCAAGTACGGACTTGATTCGTTGATGGCCAATCAGATCAGGAATTGGATTCAGAGCAGTATAGTCGTGGATTATTCCATGATGCGAATCATGAAAGGCCCCAGCCTTTATGAGATGACCGGGCAGATTCTGGATGAATTACACGGGCAGATCACTGCAGGAGACAGCCATGGTGAAGAGAAATCAGAGCTGGATAAATGGGTGTTGCGGTCCAAAGTGATTGACAATCCAAGGATGCGGCTGTTCTGTCTGCCCTATTTTGCAGGAGGGGCTTCAGTATTCAGCAGTTGGGGAGACTCAGTATCAGACGGAGTGGAGGTTTGCGCTATTCAATACCCGGGGAGGGAAGAGCGAATGTCCGAGAAACCATTTGACAATCACCTGGAGCTGGTGAAAGCCATTTCAGATGTGATCGATCCATTGCTGGATTGCCCAATCGCATTTTATTGTCACAGTGCAGGAGCAGGAATAGGTCTTGAACTCACAAGGTACTTGCGAAGGGAAAAAGGAATTCAACCTGTTAAATTTATGGTGGGCGGATGGCGCTCGCCTCATTTAGTGAGCCCCTTTAAATTTCTGGATGCCATTGATGATGATGAGGTATATTTGGATAAGAACATTCCTAATATCATTAATCATCTACGGTCGCTGGATATACCTGAATCGGTGCTTCAAAACAGAGAGTTAATCGATGAGATGTTACCGGCCCTTCGCGCGGATATCCTGTTGGGTAAACGGTATACCTATGAAGAGGATGAGCCTCTGAATTGTTCCCTCACGGCTTTCGCAGGAAAAGAGGATTCTGTATTCAGCGAAGAGCAGATCAAACAATGGAAGGTTCATACTTCGGGTGAATTCAAGTTTATCAGAGTTAACGGGGGACACCTGTTCTGCCGGGATAATAAGGAGGAACTTCTGGAATTAATTACCACTGAACTAATGGAATTTGTAAATGTTTGAGAAGTCAGAATACACTGATTACCTGAAGAAGGTTCTCAGGTTAAATCAGTCATCTGCCGGGCAATTTCCGTCTCTGGTGCAAGGAGAGGTTCATATCTGGACTGTCTCTGTAGATAGGCTTAAGGAGCAACTTAACACTCTGAAATCTCTGTTAACTGAGGAGGAAATAGGCAGAGTTTCATTCTACAAGTTCGAGCATACCCAGCATAGTTATATAGTGACCCAGGCTGTGTTAAGGGTGCTTCTCTCATTATACCTGGATGTAAAACCCGGGGAGGTGCAAATGGGAGTCCACAGTAAAGGGAAACCGTTCCTTATCCACGATCGTCCGATTTTCTTTAACATTTCCAATTCGGAGGACCTGTGCGTTTATGCATTTTCATATGATGGAGAAGTGGGGATTGATATTGAAAGGATTCGGCAAATGCCTGATATAGAGCAGCTGATACAAAAAAACCTTACCGTTAGAGAGAAAGAATATGTGGTAAAAGATCCTGATAAAAAACTAGCCAGGTTCTTCAGGTTCTGGACCATTAAAGAATCATATCTGAAAGCAATAGGAGAAGGAATGCGACTCACACCAGATAATCTTGAGTTTTTCGTGGAGCAAGGGAAGATCCGGCTGCGATCGGTTAATTATGGATTTGAAGGTGCCGACTGGCAGTTTAAGGAATTTACCCGTGATGGAAATTATACGGGTACCCTCACATTTGCTGGAAGAGAGCTTATAATCAGGGAGATGATCCCGGTCTAATTAACATAGGAAACAGCCTTAGTATCTCTTCATTATCAGGCTGCTTTCCGTATTCGCATATCTCAAATGCTTCTGCATGATTGACCACGACCGCCTTATCTCCATACCACAGTTTTAAACATTCTCTGATCGATTTGGTGGGGGTAGAAGGCCTCCATTTTCCGAGCAGATCCAGCCTGGATGCTTCATCCTCAGGCACCTGGTCCAATCGGCCCGAGGTCCATGGCAACCAGTCGAAATGCTGTGATGCATGGGCAGCCATTCCATATATTTTCTGTTCAAACACCTTATCAATATCCACAGCTACATGTGGTTCAAACGGATTGGGTTTTTGGAACCTGTCGGCTGCATAGAGGAAGACCGGATTCTTTTTCAAAGGAGGTGTATCGGGTGCCACATTTGGAACAATAACCAGGTATGCAGCATCCTGCATCAATATGGCCGTATTCCGGTGGTCGGGATGGTAATCGTTGGGCCTGGGTCCGATGACCACATCCGCTTTCCAGTTCCTGATTTCACGGATCACCCGTAGCCTGTTCTCCAGGGTGGGCATCAACTCTCCGTCGTGGTTATCATAAACGGTGTACTCCACACCATATCTCTTACCTGCTTCCATGGCTTCGGCCATTCGTATCCTGGCCAGTTCACCGCCTCCCATCGCGTAGTGACCTGCATCCCCATTGGTCATGGAGATAAACTTAACCCGGTGACCCATTTTTGCCCAGAGAATGGAGGTACCCCCTGCATCGGCCTCACAATCGTCAGGGTGAGCTCCAATGACCAGAATATTCAGGGTATCGTTCTGAGCAAAAAGAACCCCTGTAAGCAGGAGCATAGTGCATGTAAAAAAAAGCTTCTTCATAATTATTCAGTTAAATCAGATTAATAGGTTAATGGGTTATTGGGTTAATGGGTTATTGGGTTAGTGGGTTATTGGGTTAGTGGGTTAATGGGTAAGGTTGCGGTAATTTACATTTTTTGCACTTAATTCTGGGCATTTTTCACAATATTTGTAGACTCGTTTTTTTTGATCATCCAAGTTAAACAGCAACTAATAAATTTTGCCATCATGAGTTCAAACAGAAGAGATTTTATTAAGAAAGTTACAGCAGGCACAGCCGGAGTGGCTGTTGGAAGTTCAGCCATGGGGATGTCAGCCCGGAGTTATGGCCGAATTATTGGAGCCAACGATAGAATTAATGTGGCCATTGCTGGTCTTGGGCGCCGACTGGGTGCTTTTATTCCACCCTTCGCAAATAAGAATAACAATGTAGAGTTACTTTACCTGTGCGACGTGATGAAAAGCCAAAGAGAGAATGCGGCCGTACGGTTTGCTGATCATATCAAAAAAGATCCAAAATTGGAAAATGATATCCGTAAAGTGATCGATGATCCGGAGGTGGATGCGCTTTTTAATGCCACGCCTGATCACTGGCACGCTCCTGGTACCATCATGGCTGTAGCAGGAGGGAAGCATGTATATGTGGAAAAACCGGGTACACATAACATGCATGAGAATGAGTTAATTGTTGCTGCACAAAAGAAATACAACAAAGTGGTACAGATGGGGGTTCAGCAACGCTCTTCCGATCATACCATTGAGATTATCAAAGAAATTCACAATGGTGTCATTGGAACTCCTTACAAGGCAGTTGCATACTATACCAATGGCAGGGGAGAGGTTCCTATGCAGAAAAGTGTATCGGTACGTGAGGGGTTGGATTGGGATCTTTTCCAGGGACCGGCCCCCAGGCGAGCCTATACCCAGGAAACATGGGATTACAACTGGCACTGGTATGGCTGGGATTACGGGACTGCTGAATCGGGAAATAATGGCACCCATGAGTTTGATGTGGCCAGATGGGCCCTTCAGGTGGATTACCCTACCCGGGTGGATGTTGAAGCTGATAAAAGGCAGTTTGTGGATGACGGATGGGAGATGTATGATGACATGGAGGTTACCTTCAGGTTTGCGGGAAATAAGGTGATTGAATGGGATGGCAAAAGCCGAATTGGCTACCAGACCTATGGAACCGACAGGGGTACCATTATTTATGGTAGTGAAGGAACTGTTTACGTGGACAGGGGACAATATATTTTATATGATCGCAAAGGAAAGGTTGTGAAGAAAAGCACAACTGTTTCCAATGAAGCTGGAACTGCCCTGGGTGGAGGCGGAGACATGTCAACAGCTCATATTGAAAACTTTTTAGCTACCATTCGGGGTAAAGGAGAGTTGAATGCACCAATTTCCGATGGTGTGATCACCATGGCAATGGTTCACTACTCTAATATTGCCTATCGAATTGGGAAAGGGTTTGATATTGATGATGTTTCCGGCAGGATGTTTGACCGTGATGCCATGAATTTATGGGGTCGTGAATACGAACCCGGCTGGGAACCTAAAATCTAGCCCTTAAGACTTCGATTAGAGCACCTGAATTCTAAGGTTTTTCCAGCGCACCTGGTAGGGCGTGGCATCCTGTCCTACGTCATGCACCTGAAGGCCGATGATGCCTTTTCTTGTGAGCCCATCCCTGAAGTCGGATATTACCATACCATTGACGATGGTCTTTATGGAATCGCCGCTGCATTCGATTCGGTAGCTGTTCCATTTCTTTTCCTTAAAAACCTTACCCTCCTTTGAATCCGCTTCAGGCCACCAGGGCATCATGGCCCTTCTGGCTTCATCGTAAACACCGCCTGCACCACCGGTGGCGATTTCCACCTGGTATCCATAGACCCGATCGGCCGGAATTCTCTGTGGCTGGTAGTTGCCCTCCTGATTTCTGAACCAGAAAATCAGCTCCTGGTCCGCGATCTTACTTCTGAACTGTACCCCGGAATTAAGCTCGGAATCTTCCAGTAGTACCTCGAATTCCAGAATGAAATCGCTGAATTCGCGGTCCGTACAAAGGAAGGTGTTGGGACTTCCTTTTACAGCCTGTCCCACAATGGTTCCCTCTTCCACCCGATAGGTGCCAAATCCACTGTGCACCGTCCACCCATCCAGGCTCTCTCCATTGAAAAGATTGATCCATTTTTCCTGACCGATAGTGGTGCAGGTTAGTACGAATAACAGGATGACAGAGGTGAGTAATGTCAGATGCTGAGTTTTCATGGTCTATAATCTTTAATGGGTTCAAAAGAATAATTGACAATCTAAGAAAAAACTGTAAAACCTCATTATTAGAGCTATATAAATGCATCCTTTGGGATTCGCAAAGCTGATTTATACTCAGTTAATCATTTGTTAATTGATTATTAAGGACACAGTGCTTTATTTGAAGAGAAATGACCCCAAGACATTATGAGAAAATTGAAATATAGTACACTCCTGGTCTTAATTGTCTTATCGGCTGTGATATCATTTGGCTGCGGAGGTTTATTGCTGAATAACCGAAGTGATACATTGCTTACCCGTTTTGTGGATCCATTTATTGGAACAGACTTTCATGGCCACACCTTTCCTGGTGCCACACTTCCTTTTGGTATGGTTCAGCTAAGTCCCGATACCCGAACCATTGGGTGGGATGCCTGTGCCGGTTATCACTATTCGGACTCCTCCATCCTGGGTTTTAGTCACACCCACCTGAGTGGAACCGGAATTGGTGACTATGGGGATATCTTATTTATGCCCTTTACAGGGGAGGTACCCCTGGATGCTGGAGAAGTCGATGAAATCGATAAGGGGTACAGGTCAAGGTTTAGCCGGGCGACTGAGGAGGCCCGACCAGGCTATTACAGGGTCGAGTTGACAGATGATCACATTGAAGTAGAGCTTACTTCCACCCTCCGTTCAGGTATGCACAGATATACCTTCCCGGAAGCTGAGAAGGCCGGAATTCTGATTGACCTCACACACACCATTCACGGACATCAGAATCCCCTGCACGAGATTAGAGTTTTAAATAACCAGGAGATTCAGGGACTTAAAGTTACTTCGGGTTGGGCTAAAAAACATTATGTCTATTTCACTGCAAAATTTTCCAAGCCCTTTGAAGCTGAACTCTTTCTCGACAACCAGTTGCAGGTGGGTGTTGAAAAGATATCTGGCCAGAATGCCAAGGTCAGATTGAACTTTCAGACAGAAATGGATGAGGAGGTAGTTGCAAAAGTGGGCATCAGTGCAGTGAGCTATGAGGGTTCGGCCAAAAACCTGAATCTTGAGGTGAATGGGTGGGACTTTGAAACCGTCTGTGACAATGCGGAGAAAATCTGGGAGGAGCAGCTATCGAAGATTAGAATCGAAACACAAGATAGGGCTGAGAAGCGAACTTTTTATACGGCATTATACCACAGCTCCATTTATCCAGGAATCTATTCCGATGTGGATGGTACTTATCGGGGCATGGATCAACAAATACATATCTCAGAGAGCCCCAATTACACTGTGTTTTCACTGTGGGATACCCACCGTGCTCTGCATCCCCTGTTTACCATACTAAATCCTGAATATAACCAGGAGTTAATCAGGGCCCTCCTGCGGAAGTATGATGAAGGGGGCATTTTACCCATGTGGGGACTTGCCTCCAACTACACAGGAACCATGATAGGGTCCCATGCGGTATCAGTTATCGTAGATGCCTATATGAAGGGGCAACGCAATTTTGATACAGAGAAAGCCATGGAAGCCATTGTTCATTCGGTGGCTTATGATACGATTAAAGAGATTAGTTATCCCTCTGAAGAAGCCTGGGGCAACCTGATGCCAAAAGCAAAACTTTATGAAGAGACGTATGGTTTTATACCCTGTGATCTTGAAAACGCTTCCGTTTCCAAGGCGCTGGAGTTTGCATACAACTACTGGGCAATTGCAACCATGGCTCATGAGATGGGCAAAGAGGATATTGCTACAGAATTTTATGAGAAATCGAAACGTTACAGGACCTATTTTGATGCTGAAGTTGGATTTATGCGCGGCAAGAACCTGGATGGAAGCTGGATCGAACCTTTCCACCCCAGGTATTCGGCCCACTGGGCCACACCCTACGTGGAGGGAAATGCATGGCAGTGGACCTGGTATGTACCTCATGATGTGGAAG
>JAOZUK010000766.1 GCA_029938715.1 Bacteroidales bacterium
ATTTAAAGGGACGAATGAGAACGCAGGAATTAAAGAATTTATCGAGGAAAACCTTCTCACTCCATTAAATGCCGAGGATTGGGGAATTGAAGGAACAGTTGTAATTCGATTTAATGTCCTGCCAACACGAGACCTGTCAGAGATTCAAGTTATCGAAGGTGTTTCTCTTGAATTCGATCGTTCTGTGATTAGTACACTGCAAGCCACAGATGGCATGTGGTATCCGGGCACAATCGACGGTCGTCCCGTGCCCATGGAGAAAGAAGTGATCGTTGTTTTCAGGTTCGAAGGGACCGATTTTTATCAGGCTGCCCAACTGAATAAAAACAAAGCTGATAAATTACTGAATGAGGGCAAATATAGCAGGGCCGTAAAATTCTACACCAACGCACTTGGATCTTGCCCGACTTCCGACATAATAATTTATCGAAGAGGGTTAGCAAAGTACTATACTGGCGACCTGGAGGAAGCTTTGAATGATTTTGAGAGAGTAGCAAATCTGGACAGTCATCTGGCTGATCCGATGTTGAGCAAACTCATTGAGGTGGCCAATTATGCAACAAGCGAGCTTCAATTAAGCAGCCTTAACTATTGATATATGGTTTTAACAAAGCCACTCATAACAGGCCTCTAGCAGCTATTTGCACACAGAAGTTCAGGAACAAACTAACGAATTAGTTGTATGTTTGATGTGGAAAGCAAATTCCGTTCTTTTACAAGTGTACTTAATGTACACAATGGTTTAAACAAATAAAAAAAAGGTTGCAAACTTGTATGTCTACAACCCTTTGATTATCAGAGTGGAGCATATCGGAATCGAACCGATGACCTCTTGACTGCCAGAGAAGTTACGAGCGTAACATACCCCCTGAAGATCAGATATATAACAAATACACAGGATCACAAAAAGTAGCAAAATGGTGCAAAAGGACACTTAAAAAGGACGCTGTATTATGTATTATCCAATTTTTAGCTTTTGTTTGGAATAGATCCAAGACGGAGAGCTTTATCAGCGATTTAGACAATTCTCAGATCTATCGAAAACTTTCTATTGCATCCAAGATGTCGAGTTTTATTATTTCCCAATATTTGCCCCTTAAACAAACTGGATCAAAATCAGTATCAGAGTTTTCAAATGTTGTGAAATTAGATAAGATTTCCTTTTCGTCATGTGTGTATGGGTGACGTTCCTGATGGAGTTGAAGCATTTGGTCAATGGAATAATCGGATAACAACTCATGGAGATCCCAAAAGTCCTTTTTTCGGCCACCGCGTCCAACTACATCGATTTTCATTGCTACAATATCATCAATTTCGGTAAGCCTGATCCCATCTATTTTCAATACTGGTCTGATAAAGGGATCAGTGTAGT
>JAOZUK010000767.1 GCA_029938715.1 Bacteroidales bacterium
CATATGCTTTCTACCAAAAATCATCTGGCCGTTGGAGTGAAGCCTCCTCTTATAAAGAAAACCTCATCCTGTTTGATCGATATTGCAAGAAACAACATCCGGGTGCTGCACTTCTATCTCAGGAAATGGTGGATGGATGGTGCCATCAGCGCGACACTGAATCCAACAATTCATGCAGATCAAGAATCAATGTTGTTGTAAGTTTTATACGATACTTGAGAAAGCGCGGAAAAACAGATGTTATGGAGCCTGAAATTCCAAGAAAAGAGCGATGCACATATATCCCCCATTCTTTTACAGATGTTGATCTGGAAAATTTTTTCCATGCCTGTGACAGCTTGCCTTCCGTATTCCACACTCCTGAGCAGCGCTCCAAGAAAATAACTATTCCTGTGTTTTTCCGTCTTCTTTACAGTAGTGGAATACGAACCTATGAGGCAAGAATGCTGAGGGTTGAGGATGTCGACTTGTGCCATGGGATTATGAACATCCGTTATTCCAAAGGTCATGCCCAACACTATGTAGTCCTGCACGACTCCATGCTTGAACTTTTGAAAATATATGATGTCGCAATACGGAAACAGTACCACCACAGGGCTTATTTTTTTCCTGCAAGGGGTAACAATTTCCATACAAGGCAATGGGTGCAGACAAACTTCCGGGAATTGTGGGATAAATATAACAGTTCTCATGCTACTGCATATGAACTCAGACACCACTATGCCATAGAAAACATAAACCGCTGGACAGATGAAGGATTTGGATTTGACGCAAAACTGCTTTATCTCAGTAAAAGCATGGGACACAGTACACTGGAAAGCACAAAATATTATTATTCCCTTGTCCCTGGAATGGCTGACATCCTGGAAGAAAAAACAGGAATGGATTTCGAAAGCATTGTACCGGAGGTGGATTATGAAGAAAGCGACAAATGAATCCGTTATAATCGCACGCCATATCAACACTTTTTTGAATGAATATGTCCCTTCCCAGAAAAGCCACAGCAACCATACACTGAAATCCTATCAATATGCACTGGCTTTATATATCGGTTTTCTGGAGACAGAAAAAGGAATAAGTACAGAAAGACTGTGTGGTGAATGTTTTAGCAGGATAATAATAGAGGAATGGCTGCAATGGTTGATGGAACTGCGTGGCTGCAGTCCAGAAACCTGTAACAACCGCTTGGCATCTTTAAGGGCATTTTTAAAGTACCTGGGGAGTAGGGAAATCCTTTTGCTGTATCTTTCTGAGGATGCAACAAGAATTCCACGGAAAAAGGAAGTACGCAAAAAAATAAAGGGGATGAGTAAAAAAGCAATACAGGCATTATTATCAACTCCGGATTTATCCACGAAAACAGGG
>JAOZUK010000768.1 GCA_029938715.1 Bacteroidales bacterium
TGGTTTCATGAATTAACCTTACTTTCATAGTGGCATAGTGAATTTAACACTCAAATTTAATAAATTTAAGGAGCCCTTATGAAGGAACCCAATCTCATAACCAACGATCCCTGGCTGGAACCTTATAAAAGCGTCATTGAGAGACGCCTGAATAATGCGGTTTCACGTGAAAAAGAGTTAGCAGGGGAAGGGTCACTTCAATCCTTTGCCAGCGGACACCTCTACTTTGGCCTTCACAGGAGTTCCAATGGATGGATAATGCGTGAGTGGGCTCCCAATGCAAGAGAGATCATCCTTTTGGGTTCCTTTAATAACTGGGAAGCTGAGAGCCGGTTCCGCTTCACCAGACTTGATCATGGGATCTGGGAAATTCAACTACCCGTCGATACCCTGTCACACGGGGACCATTACAAACTGCTGATTAGGTGGGAAGGTGGAGAGGGTCAACGAATCCCTGCCTGGTGCACCCGGGTTGTACAGGACTCCGAATCCAAACTTTTTAATGCAGAGGTATGGAATCCTAAAGAACCTTATGTCTGGAAAAATCCTCTGCCCGATCTGTCTGACTTCCAACCCCTGGTCTATGAGGCCCATATTGGAATGGCCACCGAAGAATACAGGGTGGGGAGCTATGTGGAGTTTAGGGAGAAGGTGCTGCCACATGTGGTGAAAAATGGGTACAACACACTGCAACTTATGGCCATCCAGGAGCATCCCTATTATGGATCTTTCGGATACCATGTGTCCAATTTTTTTGCAGCCAGCTCCCGGTTTGGAACACCTGAAGAGTTGAAAGAGCTTATCGATGAAGCCCATGGTTCTGGCCTGGCAGTGATCATGGATATCGTCCATTCACACGCCGTTAAAAATGAACTTGAAGGGTTGGGTAAGTTTGACGGGGATCCGGCCCAGTTCTTTCATGGGGGAGCTCGGAGAGAGCATGTGGCGTGGGACTCGCTCTGCTTTGATTATGGCAAAAATGAAGTATCACACTTCCTGCTTTCCAATGTGAACTACTGGCTCACTGAATATCGTTTTGATGGGTTCAGGTTCGATGGAGTGACCAGCATGTTGTATTATGACCACGGCCTGGAGAGGGATTTCACCAGCTATGAATTCTATTTCGACGGGGGACAGGATGAGGATGCCATTGCCTATCTGTCGCTTGCCAATAAAATGATCCAGGAGATCAGGCCGGGTGCCATCTCCATTGCAGAAGATATGAGTGGATACCCGGGACTTGCGGCTCTTGTGGAGGAGGGTGGAGTGGGATTCAACTACCGGTTGTCCATGGGGACCCCAGATTACTGGATAAAGTGCATCAAAGAACGTTCCGACGAGCAATGGAATATGCAGGAGATCTT
>JAOZUK010000769.1 GCA_029938715.1 Bacteroidales bacterium
GGAATTTCCAGCCTGTTTCATCATCGGTTGGCCCCTGGGTTTGTTTCATAAGGACCCCAATGATCTGTTCTTCAGGATCAGCAAAATATTGGGTATTGAAATAACCTCCCCAGGAAAAGGTGCCTTCACTCCCTTCACCTCCGGCATCCTCTCCTTTGTCGGTAACCACACCAAATGCCAGCCCATAATATGCATTGTCACCTCCAAATAATTTACCTGTTTGATTACCCATTATGGCCTGAACAGTTGTTCTGCTAAGAATTCTGATGCCGTTCAAATCACCACCGTTCAGATACATTTGAAGAAACGTTGCATAATCTTTTGCCGTACTGGATAATCCTGCCCCCCCGGAAAAGAAGCTTTTGGCGCCCTTAATCGGATAGTCTGTATCGTAAAAAGTTACCGGGTAGCGCACCCATTTCCCATTTTCTTTTTGTTGCACAGAAACAAGTCGATCTGCTTTAGAATCGGGCAGGTAAAACCAGGTGTCATCCATTCCCAATGGATCAAACAGATGGCTTCTAAGATATTCATTAAAAGGCATGCCGGAGACCACTTCAATGAAATATCCTAAGACATCCAGGCCTTCACTATAGGTAAATGCCTCTCCAGGATGATGGTGCAGCGGCAGTTTTGACAACTTCTTCACACTCTCTTCTATGGTAATGTTTTCAGTTGTAAAGAGATCTGTAACCCCAGCCTTGTGATAGATCATTTGAAATCGTTCATCTCCATCGATAACGCCATATCCAATACCGGATGTATGAGAGAGCAGGTGTCGGATTGTGATCTCTTTACTGGCGGGTACAGTTGTATAGCTGGTATCTCCATATGTAAAATTATTCAATACACGGGGAGCTTTAAACTCCGGGATATATTTGGAGACAGGATCATCCAGCCTGAATTTTCCTTCTTCCCAGAGCATCATTACTGCCGTGGATGTAATCGCTTTGCTCTGGGATGCGATTCTAAAGATATCATCCTTTTGGGATGACCTGCCAGATTCATTATCGGCGTTTCCATAGGCTTCGTGAAAAACGATCTTCCCATTTCGTGCCACTAAAGCGACAATTCCTGGTACATCTCCATCCTCAATTGCTTCCTTGCACATCGCGTCAATTCGCTCCAGTCTTTCGTCCGACATACCTACACTTTGCGGTGAGGCCGCTGTGAGCGGATCAGATTTTTGATTAGAACGGGTTTGTGCATTTAAAAAGAGTGAAAATGCGATAAAAAGAGGTATGAATAGATTTTTCATAAAAAAAATAGATAGGTTTATATCAAAGATATTGGTTTTTTAATAAAGTTAAGATGATGCCCCAATCCAACCCATCACAGACCCCGGAACGTCTGCTGTCGCTTG
>JAOZUK010000770.1 GCA_029938715.1 Bacteroidales bacterium
CACGCTATAGACCACCCTGGCTGTAATAGGAATCATCCCGTCAATTCTCCACTTGGGGGATATCTGCCAGTGAAGATCCACCAGCGGAACCAAGTAAGGTCCGAAGAGCTCCTGGTTGTACATGGCTCCAAAGCTCATGGTCAGCTCGTCATTGAACTCCTTCTCATAGGTCAGAAGCCCTCCCATCTGGAAACTGTTGCCATCCAGGTTCTTAAAGTCCGACATGATCCTGGGAGCAATGAGGAGCTGTATGGCATGCCCGTTTCCAAAACGCTGGTACCAGCCCGTTCTTAGTATGAATCCATTGACAATAACAGGATTGGCCAGATCCTCCGGAATTTCAGGGTCTCCCTGTACATTAAAATAGAAGTGGTTGAAGCTAATGGGTATCATGTTCTTCCCCGATAACCTTATTCCGGCGGTGATGGAATTGATGGAACCAAATTCTGTTGCTGTACCAGAGTAAGTTTCCTTATACTCCTGGGGCAGACCGTAACGCCCGGTAAGAGTTACCAGATCAAGCATTCGTTGTGCTACCACCGGGAAACTCATACACCCGGCCATCAATATTAGAAGAATTCTTTTCATGACAGTAAAGTTAGTTGAGTAGAAGTTGACAGAAATAAAGATAAAGAATATATTTAACCCGAAGTAAGATTGCATTTTATCCTGGCCATTTAAATCAAATTGAATATGTATGTAAGGCTCTGTATTTTAGGTCTCATAAGCTTTCTACTATCAGGTTGTACCCCTTCACAGACTCGGGAGCCGCATCTGAGGCTCTGGTTCAACCAGCCTGCCGAAGTGTGGACCGAGGCACTACCTGTTGGAAACGGCAAGCTGGGAGCCATGGTGTACGGAGGGGTGAAAACGGAGCATATTCAATTTAACGAAGAGACACTTTGGACAGGGGCTCCCAATGATTACGCTCACCACGGAGCCTATAAAAGCCTGAATGAGATCCGAAGGTTGCTGACCGATAACGATCAGGAGAGTGCCCACAGGCTGGCCATGGAAGAGTTTATGAGTGTGCCGTTAACGCAGAAGGAGTACCAACCCTTTGGTGACCTCTTCATTGAATTTCAGGGTCATGAAGAATATACAGACTACCACCGTGAGCTTGATATCGAAAATGCTGTATGCAAAACCACCTACATCGCAGGGGGAGTAAATTACTCAAGGGAGGTAGTAGCAAGTCACCCCCATCAGGTCATTGCAATCCATCTGACAGCCGACCGGGCAAAAGCCCTTTCCTTTAATTTAAGACTGGATACAGAACATGAGGAGAAGGTATTAACAACCAGGGAGAACAGCCAGACACTCAGGGTGGCTGTGAAAGATGGTATTCTTTCCGGAACTGCAA
>JAOZUK010000274.1 GCA_029938715.1 Bacteroidales bacterium
GTTACCAAGCCAAAATCCAAAGAGGACATTAAAAACATAATTGCTTTTGCAGCCGGGAACAATACTTCTATCATTCCCAGGGGAGGAGGGACTTCTCTGGCAGGACAGGTAGTGGGCAGTGGTATTGTGGTTGATATTTCGAAATATATGAACCAGATCCTGGAGTTCAACAAAGAGGAGAAGTATGTAATTGTTGAACCTGGTGTGGTTTTAGCTGAATTGAACCTTTTTCTGGCAAAACACGGATTGCAGTTTGGCCCGGAAACTTCCACTGCCAACCGTTGTGTAATGGGTGGTATGTTGGGGAATAACTCCTGCGGACTTCATTCACTGGTGTATGGAAGCGTTCGTGAACACATTCTGGAAGTGGATGCGATCCTTGCAGATGGATCGGAAACGACTTTTAAACCCCTTTCAAAAAGTGAATTCAATGAAAAACTAAATGGTAATCCCAATAAACTGGAGAAAGCCATTTATGAGAATATTAACGAAATGCTTTCCAGTCCGGAGAATCAAAAAGAGATTCGCGATCAATTTCCCGATCCGAAACTCACCCGGCGAAATATGGGTTACGCCATTGATGTCTTGATGGATTCGGAAATTTTTACGGATGGGGGTGAGACCTTCAATTTCTGCAAGCTTCTGGCTGGTTCGGAAGGTACACTGGCATTTTCACACCGGATTAAATTGAATTTAATTCCACTTCCGCCGAAACACAAAGGATTGGTTTGTGCCCATTTTGAAACCTTGGAAGAGTCTTTGTTGGCGAATCTGGTGGCGTTAAAACACAATCCAACCGCCATCGAACTGATGGACCACACCATCATGGAATGCACCAAGCAAAATATCGAGCAAAATAAGAACCGCTTTTTTGTAAAAGGCGAACCGGGTGCCATCCTCATGATCGATTTTTCTTTTGAAACCGAACAGGAGTTAGAAAGCACAACCAAAGCCCTTGAAAAAGATCTTCTCGCTGCAGGCCTGGGCTACCATTTTCCACTGATTACCGGCGCTGATAAAATGAAGCGGGTCTGGGCATTGCGATCCGCTGGTCTCGGCTTGCTGTCCAATATTCCCGGAGACAGAAAAGGTGTTCCCGGTATTGAAGACACAGCCGTTCATCCGGAATATATACCCGACTACGTGGCTGATATCAAAAAGGTGTTGGAAAAACTCGGATTGGAAAGTGTGTATTACGCTCATATTGCCACAGGCGAGATCCATTTTAGGCCACTTATAAATTTTAAGGATCCGGAGGATGTTGAGCGTTTCGATCAACTGATGACCGAGGTTGCTACTCTGGTGAAAAAATACCGTGGGTCCATGAGTGGTGAGCATGGCGATGGCCGTGTACGTGGGAAGTTTATCCCTTTTATGCTGGGAGAGCATAACTACCAATTGGTGAAAGCGGTTAAAAAGGCCTGGGACCCGGACAATATTTTCAATCCGGGAAAAATTGTGGATACCCCTCCAATTACCGAAAGCCTTCGGGTGATTCCGGGAAAGCCCATACCTGAGATTAAAACCAATTTTGATTTCTCAAAAAACGAAGGATTTTTCAGAAGCATTGAGAAATGCAATGGTTCGGGCGATTGCCGGAAAAGTGAAGTCATAGGGGGTACGTTGTGTCCTACGTTTATGGCAACCCGGGACGAGGACAAATCGACCCGTGGACGTGCAAATATTTTGCGCGAGTTTTTGTACAACAACGAGAAAGAGAATCCTTTCGACCACCGGGAAATTTACGATATCCTGGACCTCTGTATTTCATGCAAAGCATGTAAGAGTGAGTGTCCGTCGAATGTGGATATGGCCAAGCTAAAAGCCGAGTTTTTACAGAGTTATTATGACATACATGGGACTCCCATGCGATCCAGATTGGTTGCTTATTTACCTCGTCTAAACAGGTTGGCCATGGTTTTCCGACCCATCTCAAATTTTGTAATGAATACCTCGTTGCTTAAAAAATCCATTGGGTTTACAACAAAAAGAGGGGTGCCGAAACTTTCAAAAATCACACTGAAACGTTGGGTGAAAAATGGAATTCCTTTGCCGGAAACCGCACTCAAAGGTAAAATTTATCTGTTCAACGATGAGTTTACCAATTACAACGAAAGTGACATTGGGATAAAAGCAATATTGCTGCTTACAAAATTGGGTTATGAAGTGAAAATACCTGTGCACAAAGAGAGTGGCAGAACATTTCTATCCAAAGGACTGGTAAGGAGTTCGAAGAAAATAGCCATTGAAAATGTAAATTTATTAAAAGACCTGATTTCGGAAGAGACTCCTCTGGTGGGAATTGAACCTTCTGCCATCTTGGCTTTCCGGGATGAATATCCTGAGCTGGTTGAAAAAGAGTTACAACCGGCTGCATACAAACTGGCAAAAAGCGCTCTTCTATTTGAAGAGTTTATTTCGGCAGAGGTTGGCAAAGGGAATATCAAAGAATCCGATTTCACCTCCGATGAAAAGCAGATCCTGCTGCATGGACATTGTCAGCAAAAAGCAGTGGCCTCCACCGAACCCTCAAAGCAGGTGCTTTCCTTACCGAAAAATTATTCGGTAAAGGAAATTCCTTCTGGGTGTTGTGGAATGGCTGGATCTTTTGGTTACGAAAAAGAGCATTACGATCTATCCATGAAAATTGGAGAACTGGTCCTGTTCCCTGCAGTCAGGGAGGCTGAGGAACAAACCCTTATTTCAGCTCCGGGAACTTCATGTCGACATCAAATAAAAGATGGCACAGGCAAAAAGGCATTGCATCCGGTGGAAGTGTTGTACGAAGCACTGATATAATCAAACTCCAGGAAACAATTACTATGAAAAGCAGTCGCATATTTATCTTAGCAATTGTTTTCTTTATCAACCTGCAGAGTGCTTCAGCCCAACGATGGCAAGGGAATTGGATCACTGCATTTGAGAATCAGAATGCCACCAACACCTGGATCGCTTATCATAAAACCTTTCAAATTTCCGGGGTTCCGGAGAAGGCCATGGCCAGAATAGCAGTGGATTCTAAATACTGGTTGTGGATCAATGGGGAATTGGTTGTTTTTGAAGGGCAGCTTAAAAGAGGCCCTACACCACATGACACCTACTATGATCAGGTAAATATCGCACCCTTCCTTAGATCGGGAGAGAATAAAATTTCCGTTCTGGCATGGTATTTTGGAAAGGATGGGTTCTCACATAAAAGCAGTGGGGGTGCAGGTTTTATATTTGAATGCCTGACTCCCGAATTTGAATTGATATCGGACCCCACCTGGTATGCATCTGTTCATCCGGCATTTGGATATACCGGTCCTCCGCATCCCAATTTCAGATTGCCCGAATCGAACATCCATTTTGATGCCAGGAGAGGCAATCTCGATTTTACAAGGAAAGATTTCATACGTTCAGAAGACAACAAAGGATCCGGAAACTGGAGTCCGGCCAAGATGTTGGGAAGCCCTCCAATGGCACCGTGGAATCAACTAATCGAGCGACCTGTGCCCCTGTGGAAAGACTATGGCTTAACCGAATATGTGGAAGCACCGGCCATGCCCTTTCTGAGTAACGGGGACACCATTGTATGCAAACTTCCCTACAATGCTCAGGTTACCCCATATTTTGAGGTGGAGGCACCGGAAGGGGAGACCATTCATCTGCTTACCGATCATTATGCCGGGGGCGGACCTGTGAATGTGCGGGGTGAGTATGTTACAAAGCAAGGGGTTCAGGAGTATGAAAACCTGGGTTGGATGAATGGCCACAACGTTTTCTATGTCATTCCCAAGGGCATTACGGTGTTAAGTTTAAAATACAGGGAAACCGGATACAATGCGGAATTTGCAGGTGGTTTTTCCTGCAATGATCCGTTGCTAAATGAACTATGGAAAAAGGCAGCCAGAACCCTGTATATAACCATGCGGGACACCTATATGGATTGTCCGGACCGGGAGCGCTCACAATGGTGGGGTGATATGGTGGTGGAGAGTGGCGAAGCTTTCTATTCCTTAAGCCCCGAGAGTCGCCACCTCACAAGGAAGGGAATTCTTGAACTCATCAACTGGCAAAGGAAAGACAGCACCATCTATTCTCCCATACCCACTGGAAACTGGGACAAAGAGTTGCCAGGTCAAATGCTATCAAGTGTTGGCTACTTTGGTTTCTGGAACTATTACTGGAACAGTGGTGATCTTGAAACCATAGAACAGGTGTATGAAGGGGTGGGAAAATACCTTGCCATCTGGAAACTGGATGAACGGGGAGTGCTCCAGCATCGTGAAGGGGGATGGTACTGGGGCGACTGGGGTGTAAATGCAGATAAAGCTCTCCTTATCAACGAGTGGTATTACCTTGCATTGGAAGGCTACAAAAGGATGTCAGAGGTATTGGGTAACCAGATAGAAGTGAAAAATACCATCAAAAAAATGATTGAGTTTAAGAAAGCCTTTAACGCGACTTACTGGACCGGGGATCAATATCGTTCCAATCAGTACAAAGGGGAGATTGACGACCGCTCGCAAGCACTGGCTGTTGTAGCAGGCCTTGCTGACAAGGATAAATTCGGAAAAATATATAAACTGCTCCAAACACAAATGTACGCAAGTCCCTATATGGAGAAGTATGTGATTGAAGCACTCTTTTTGATGGGACAACCCGAATTTGCACTGGAGAGATTAAAGAGGCGATTTAGTCCAATGATTGAGCATCCGGAGATTACAACCCTTTGGGAAGGCTGGGGAATAGGAAGGGATGGGTTTGGAGGAGGGTCCACCAATCATGCCTGGAGCGGAGGTGGTTTAACCATCCTTTCTCAGTATGTGG
>JAOZUK010000771.1 GCA_029938715.1 Bacteroidales bacterium
ATCAGGATGCACTATTGGCTGGAGTATATCAGGTGACCATCACCGATGCCAATGGTTGTTCTTATGCAACCGAGTTTACTATAGAGGAACCGGCTGAAGCATTAAGTGCCACTGGTTCTGCAACTAATGTAAGCTGTATGGGTGAAGCAAATGGCAGCATTACCTTGGCAGTTACAGGCGGTACAGCACCTTACCAGTTTGCCTGGTCAAATGGCTCAACTTCCCAGGATCTTACCGATCTTATGGCTGGTGATTATCAAGTGACCATCACCGATGCCAATGGTTGTTCTTATGCAACCGAGTTTACTATAGAGGAACCGGTTGAAGCATTAAGTGCAACTGGTGTTGCCACTGATGTGACCTGTTCGGGAGAAGCAGGTGGTACCATTACCCTGTCTGTTACAGGGGGTACGGCGCCTTACCAATTTGCCTGGTCAAATGGCTCCACAAATCAGGATCTGACCGATCTTCTGGCTGGTTTGTATCAGGTGACCATCACCGATGCAAATGGTTGTTCTTTTGCAACCGAATTTACTGTGACCGAACCGGCTGAAGCGCTGGAAGCAATAGGCACAGTTACTGATGTAAGCTGCCATGGAGAGGCCACTGGTACCATTACTCTTTCTGTTTCCGGTGGTACATCTCCTTACCAGTTTGCCTGGTCAAATGGCTCAATAACACAGGATCAGAACGCACTATTGGCTGGAGTATACCTGGTAACCATCACCGATGCCAATGGCTGTTCTTTTGCAACCGAATTTACTGTGAACGAACCAGCTGAAGCACTGGAAGCAATAGGCACAGTTACTGATGTAAGCTGTGTGGGTGAAGCAAATGGTAGCATTACCCTGGCAGTTACAGGAGGTACAGCACCTTACCAGTTTGCCTGGTCAAATGGCTCAACCTCCCAGGATCTTACCGGTCTTCCGGATGGTGTGTATCAGGTGACCATCACCGATGCAAATGGTTGTTCTTTTGCAACCGAATTTACTGTGACCGAACCGGCTGAAGCGCTGGAAGCAATAGGCACAGTTACTGATGTAAGCTGTATGGGTGAAGCAAATGGTAGCATTACCCTGTCTGTTACAGGGGGTACGGCGCCTTACCAATTTGCCTGGTCAAATGGCTCCACAAATCAGGATCTGACCGATCTTCTGGCTGGTTTGTATCAGGTGACCATCACCGATGCAAATGGTTGTTCTTTTGCAACCGAATTTACTGTGACCGAACCGGCTGAAGCGCTGGAAGCAATAGGCACAGTTACTGATGTAAGCTGCCATGGAGAGGCCACTGGTACCATTACTCTTTCTGTTTCCGGTGGTACATCTCCTTACCAGTTTGCCTGGTCAAATGGCTCAA
>JAOZUK010000772.1 GCA_029938715.1 Bacteroidales bacterium
TATACTTTGAAACAGGATCATCCAGTCTGAACTTTCCTTCTTCCCACAGCATCATTACGGCAGTGGATGTAATGGCCTTACTCTGTGAAGCTATACGGAAAATATCATCCTTTTTCATTTTTCTTCCCGATTCATTGTCAGCCATCCCATATGCTTCATGCAATACAATTTTACCCTTTCGTGCCACCAGCGCTACAATACCGGGCACATCTCCGTTTTTTACAGATTCTTTGCTCATCTCGTCTATCCGCTCCAGTCTCTCTGGGGAGAGACCCACACTTTCAGGTGATGCTTCGAGAAGGGGAGGGGATTGAAGAACAGAGGTGGTCTGTGATTTTGTAGTTGCCATACAGGTGAACAGAATAAAAATGATTAAACAATTTATTAAGGGTTTCATAGGCTTAAAATCCCCTGCATCTGCGGAGCATGCAGTATTTTGTCCGGGTAGCAGACTGGCTCCTGCACTTACTATTATCTTCATCTTGGTTTGTTTTATGTTTGTAACATTTAGTTCATCTTTCAATTACCTGAAGCAATAACAACAATAGCAATAATAAGAACAAGAATGCCCAGCTTCAGGTACCTTTTTGATTTAATGGTGGCTTCTTTCCACTCTCCCTTCCATACACCCCACAAATTTCCGGCAATGATTGAAATGGACCTAAATAGGGGCCAGGCAATTACAATCCCCAGATATCCCAGTTTGGAAATACTCGCGCCATATACCCAAAAACTTACTATCCACAATACTGCCATGATCAAACCCCATTGGATGTTCCTGAAACTCATATTGGCCTTAAATTGACCTAAGTTCTTATTTCTGATAATCAGAAAAATGCAATATCCAATATTGATGGTCGAACCCACGGTGAAGAAGAGCGCCCAGATCGCATTCCCGGCAAAAAAAACGGGAACTCCCGATTCAACGGCTCTGTCAACAATGCCTGAACCGAATGAGAATCCAATATTTGGAAAGGAACACAGGATACCTGCTCCGATTGAAATTAGCAAACCTGCCCGAAAGGGATCCTTCCTATCCGTTTTCTTCTCATCCGTATTTCCCTGTTTTAATGACCCGGCTTTGGTGCAAATGATGATTCCAATGATCACCAGCATCATCCCAATGCCAAGCAAAAGACCTTTCATGGTAAGAACCTCAGCTGTATGAAAAACCAAAAATGGAATAAGTGCACCCATACTTGCAACCAGACCCACCATAATGGGATAACCCAGGCTCATGCCCAACTTGTCCATTCCTATCCCAAATAGTGTCGCACCTATGCCCCATCCCAGGCCAAACAGGATCAGTGTCAGTAGCGTTCCGGGAGGTAGATCCCTGTATATCCAGAAAATGTTTG
>JAOZUK010000773.1 GCA_029938715.1 Bacteroidales bacterium
GCTTTGAAATATGTGCAGTTAAAACGCCTTACTGCCTTGCATTATATGCATATAATAGTTAATATTGCCTTGTAAAAAGTGCATTATGTACAGGTCTATCCTGAAGGAACTAAATAACTGGAAACAGGAAGAACAGCGGAAAGTGTTGTTGATCCGTGGAGCCAGGCAGGTGGGTAAAACATATATTGTCAGAGAATTCGGACAATCTTTTGAGTATTTCATTGAGGTAAATTTTGATGAAACTGCTGCAGTTCACTCCTTTTTCGAAGGAAATCTGGATCCGGACCTGATATGTGAAAATCTTTCAGCATACTATGGAATTCCTGCAAAGGATCATAAAACACTGGTTTTCTTTGATGAAGTTCAGGCATGCCAGGGAGCTCTGAGGGCTTTGCGTTATTTTTACGAAAAACGACCAGGGCTACACCTTGTTGCCACCGGATCTTTGCTGGAATTTGCATTCAGGGAACTCGCCAGTTTCGGGGTAGGGAGGATCAGGTCATTGTTTATGTATTCCTTGTCCTTTGATGAGTTTCTGATTGCACTGGAAGAGGAACAACTGATCAAGGTAAAACAGAGGGCTTCAATAGCTATCCCGCTGAATAACGCGTTTCATGAGAAACTCCTCCTGTACTATTCCAGATACATCCTGGTAGGAGGCATGCCAGCAGTTGTCAAATCTTATATTGCAGACAAGGACCTTCTGAAATGCCAGGATGCACAGAATGATATCATCATTTCTTTGCAGTCCGATTTTCCGAAATACAAAAAAAGGATACCATCCATCAGAATATTTGATGTGTTCAAGTCCGTTGCATACCAGTCTGGAAACAAATTCAAACATGTTCATGCAGGCCCGGATTATTCTTCACGACAGGTGAAGGATGTTCTGGAGCTGTTAATACTGGCCGGTCTGGTTCACCCTGTTTATCACACATCTGGCCAGGGATTACCGCTGGGAGCTTCAGTAAATACCAAAAAAGCTAAAATGCTGTTCTTTGATACTGGGATCATGTTTCGTATCCTTGGATTGAAACTTTCAGATGCCTTATTCCCGAACGATTTCAATGCCCTGAACCGTGGAAATATGGCAGAGGTATGCGCTGGTCTTGAGCTTATTAAGGCATCCTCTCCCTATGAGAAGCCTGAACTGTATTACTGGCAGCGAGAAGCCCGCAGCAGCAATGCTGAAGTTGATTACATCATCCAGGTTAATAACAATATTGTTCCCATTGAAGTAAAAGCCGGCAGCAGAGGACAAATGCAAAGTCTTCATATGTTTATGAATGAAAGGAAAACTCCTTATGGAATCAGAGCATCACTTGAAAATTTTTCCAGCTATTCAAATATCAGAGTG
>JAOZUK010000275.1 GCA_029938715.1 Bacteroidales bacterium
TGGGAACACTTCAGACAGCCATCAATCAGCACGGCGGCGATGTGATCTATCTGTTGGAAGCAGGAGCCCACTATCAGCTGGATGGAATAGTGAACGCGATTCCCCAGGTTCTGGGTGGTTCCGGTAAGACCTTAACCATTGTTGGAGAGGAGACCGATGGAATCCCTTCTCTTATTCAGGTGGGAAGAACCAGGCAGGGTGCACCAGAGAAGACCATGTTTAACTGCTCAGCCAACATGACCCTGAGGAATCTTTTTCTCACTGGTAAGGATTCGGAGGGTGCATTTAGCGAGAACATAATCACCATGAATGCTTCCATAAGAGTTGTAGTGGACAGATGTGTGATTGATCCTGCAGGAACAAGACGGACCTTTAATGGGGGAGATGCAGCCAATGGATCAAGTCTCTACCTGACCAATAGCCAGATCTATCGCAATGGAAGCATGGCCACACCCAATGATGGGGGGTGGACAGCTGGAATGTCCTGGGATACGCTGTGGGTAGAGAACAATACCCTGGTATCGTCCGGACAGGATTTTATCGGGGGCTCCTTCCACCGCGAACCCAATAACCAGTTTATCTGGATCAACCACAACACCATCATGTGGCACGATGTATGGATTAAGAAATCATTCAATGATCAGAACTTCTATTTCACCAACAACCTGCTGCACGACCAAAGTATTTTTCCGGAATTGCCCAGGTGGTACCCCTTTTTCCCCGACTTCGAACAGGGTAACACTCTACTCTGCCAGACAGCCATTGATACACTGGAAGTAGGAGGGGTGCCGGAAACCCTTCCATCCCAGAGACGCATGTTCTGGGAGTATAACCTGATGTACTGTTCGCCAGAGTTACAGGAGTTGCCAAAGTATGCAGCAGACAATGGTAAGGAGTTTACCTACCTGCTTCCCATGCTGTGGGATGAGGATGTTCCTCTTAGCTATACAGGTGGTATTGAAGTAGTGTCTCCGGAAGATTCGTGCAGGGAGAACCGGATTCTGGCCGATAAAGTAAACTGGCCCCATATGAAATACAACCACAACTGGTATGACCTGGATCCTCTGTACAACGATACCATGATCTATGCCATAAACGACAGTGTGGGAGAGCATATCCTTGGGTTTTACCGCGGTCAATTCTGGAATGAACCGGATGCCCCGGCGGTGGATGCCCTGCCCAGTTACAACTGGGATATAGATGGTTACAATGGTCACAATCCAGATGATCTTCCTTCTGTCTGGCCCCGGTTTGATGGTTCATATACCAATCCGGTCCTGCTGAAAGCCTCTCTGGAAGGGCTGCCTCTGGGGGATTTGAACTGGTACCCTGAACAGAAATTTCAATGGGTTGTCAATCAAGAGATGATCAAAGCTCACATCCTGGACTTGAATGAGGATAGTTATATGCTAAAGCATCCAGACAGTATATCCTACGAGGTAAATTTTACTGTTGTGGATGAGGATGGCAATCCCATTGAAGGGGCACTAATGATTCTTGAAGGAGATACCCTTGAAACGGCAAATTCTTTTGGAGAAATTGAATTTGATACGCTCTCTGGCACCTATTCCTATATCCTGAAAGCTCATGCATATGAAGAGATAACGGGAGAGTTTACAATTGACTATTCAAGTTTTTCCCGCACCATTTCTATGCGAAATGCGGTTGGATTCAAAACCTTTACTAAGGCCGATTTGAATGTTCGGCTTTATCCTAATCCTGTAACTGACCTTCTTTACCTTGAAGGAGAGAATCTTGCAGGAGCCAGGATTCAGATTCTCAACCTCCTGGGATCGGTTCAAAGTGAGGAACTTCATCCGGGTGGGACTGTCTCTCTGGATGTAACTGGGTTGGTTGAGGGTATCTATTTAATCTGCATCACAAAAAACAATCAGAAATTCCTGGGAAGGATAACGATTCAAAGGTAATGACAGATGAAATTCAGTAGATTTTTAAATATAGTGACATTTCTGCTCGTAGCGGGCATGTTAATTTCATGCCAGCAGAATAGGCGCACTTCCGAATTGCTTATTGAGGATATGGAATGTGAGTATTTAACCCAGCCTCGTGGATTAGATGTATTGTCCCCGCGACTGGGATGGAAAATCAATGCCAGTGAATTTCGTGGAGCAAAGCAAACAGCCTATCGAATTATTGTAGCTTCCTCGAGTGATAAACTACTTGAAGGAAAGGCTGATCTGTGGGATACGGGCAAGGTCACATCTGGTCAATCCGTGCAGGTGGCCTATAAAGGCAAAACACTAAGGTCGGAGATGCAATGCTACTGGAAAGTAATGATATGGGATCAGGATGGCAGGCCCTCTTCATGGAGTGAGCCTGCTTATTGGTCCATGGGCTTGCTGAAAAAGGAGGACTGGAATGCAGAATGGATCGGATCACCTGACTCAGTTACCGCACCCTATTACAGGCATTCATTTCATTTGGATGCTGTGCCCAAAGGTGCTTCCTTATACCTTGCTGCATTGGGTTATTTTGAACTTTTTATAAATGGTGAAAAGGTGGGGGAGGAAGTGCTTGCTCCGGCTGTATCAAATTTTAGTGTGCGAAACTACTATAAGACCTACAACGTAGCTTCTTATCTTAAGGAAGGAAAGAACAGTATCGGAATCTGGATGGGAACAGGATGGTATTCTCCTGGCTTACCCGGAGTGAATCATAACAGCCCGGTTGTTCGGGCACAACTGAAAATTGCAGGCAAAACAGAACCGAGTGTTGTAACCAATAGATCATGGGAAACCAAAGCAAGTGCAAGATCTCTTCTAGGAGAATGGCGTTGGGGAAAGTTCGGAGGAGAACTTGTGGATGCGCGTTTGATTGATCCGAAATGGTGGAATGCTGAAAGCTCAACAAAAGGCTGGAAGCCTGTGGTTATGGTGGATGTAGCTGACGTACCCTGTTCAGCTCAAAAATGCCGGAACAATGTGAAATTGGAGGAAATTGCTCCTGTCTCCATAGAGCAACTTGACGATACAACTGTAATGGTTGATTTTGGTACGAATCTTACCGGTATGTTGAGCATGAGATTCCGACAGCTTGATTCTGCTCAGAAAATCACCATTCACTATGCCGATCTTGATGGCCGGGACCCGGAAGAAGCCTGGCGGCTCAATATGGCATACAAAGGATTTGCCATTTATAATCAACGGGATGAGTTTATCTCCTCCGGAGAGACAGAGGAAAGGTTTACCAATGTGTTTAACTATCATGGGTATAGATACGCACTCATCGAGGGTTTGACCTATCTACCACAAAAAGAAGACCTTGTAGCTATACCTATTGAAACTGAAGTTCCTGAAACGGGCTCCTTCAGTTGTTCCAATGATCTTTATAACCGTATTCACAAAATGGTTCGATGGACCTACAGGGCCTTAAACCTGGGTGGCCAGACGGTAGATTGTCCACAACGTGAAAGATTGGGTTATGGTGATGGGCAGACAATCATGGATGTGGGGTGCTACAATTTCAACGCATCTACCTTGTACACCAAGTGGTCGCAGAATTGGTGGGATGAGCAGGAGGGAGATGGTTTTGTTCCTTTTGTCGCCCCAACCCCTCACCTGACCGGAGGAGGGCCTGGCTGGGGGGCAATGTGTATTATGGTACCCTGGAAAACCTACCTCTTTTACAAGGATACCAGCCTGCTCAAAACCGGCTATCCCTTCATGAAGAAATACATTGATTACCTTTCTGCACATAGCGATGAAGGTATACTTCAGGATATATTCCCAGGAGAAAAGTGGCACAACCTGGGTGATTGGGTGCCTCCCCGCAGAGGGATGGATAAAAGCCAATGGGTAGATGATGATTCTCGTCGTTTTTTTAACAACTGTTACCGGATTCACCTGCTTCAGGTTATGATGCAAGTTGGCGGAATACTTGGCAAGACCGATGATGTTGCCGTGTTTGATCATGAGCTTCGCATGGCACAAAAGGCGGTTCATGAGAACTGGTTCAATCCTGAAGAAACCAGCTATGCCAATGGGGAACAGCCTTACCTCATCTTCCCTTTACAAACCGGTGTTACTCCCGATGAGCTAAAAAATGCAGTATTCGAAAAGTATATTCAAACGATGGTGGTAACGGACAATGGCCACTTAAACACAGGAATGATTGGCACTCAGATTACATTTGATTATCTGCTTGAAAATAACCATAATGACTTGATTGATATGATGGTTAATCAAAAGACTTACCCCGGCTGGGGATATATGATTGAGAAAGGTGCTACAACTTGCTGGGAACAATGGAATGGCTACTTTTCGCAGATACACTCTTGCTTCCCTTACATAGGTGGCTGGTTCTACCGTGGTTTGGCTGGAATAGGTTGGGATCCTGAAAATCCTGGGTTTAAAAATATAATACTACGTCCGGCACTTGTTAAGAGCGTAGATTGGGTGAAATGTAACTACGAATCTCCCTATGGAAAGATCGTCAGCAACTG
This sequence comes from Bacteroidales bacterium, assembly GCA_029938715.1. Lineage (GTDB taxonomy): Bacteria > Bacteroidota > Bacteroidia > Bacteroidales. The sequence continues at coordinate 4,463 of JAOZUK010000275.1, forward strand.
GAAAATTGAGGCGGATCAATTTAATTGGGACGTAACTATACCAGTAAATAGTACGGCAACTATTTGTATCCCAGGAAAAGATGTGAAAGTGGATGGAATGAAAGCATCAAAATCAAAAGATATCTCTTTCCTCCGCTTTGAAGATAGTTATAGTGTATTCAAGATTGGATCCGGGAATTATTCCTTTATCAGCTCGCCAGAATCTTTCTCATTCAAAGGTAAGTGATCGTAGTCCTAACCAGGGTCAAATTGTGCAACGGTTGTAACAGTTTGTGAATTGAATTTCTGCCCAAAGCGGACTATATTATGGCCTTTA
>JAOZUK010000090.1 GCA_029938715.1 Bacteroidales bacterium
ATCATATTGCCAGAGCCATTGAAAGTGTCAGAGCTGAAGAAAAAATCAGAAAACAACATCTGCTGGTACTTCAGCAAACACAGGCGATTACAGATAGTATCAGTTATGCAAAGCGGATTCAGTCAGCATCTCTTCCTTCTCCGGCTTATATGGATAATATTCTATCTGATTATTTCACGATCTATAAGCCAAAAGACATAATAAGCGGAGACTTTTACTGGGTAAGAGAGATAGATGGCTTTATAGTAGTCGTAGTTGCAGATAGTACCGGACATGGTGTTCCGGGTGCACTTATGAGTATGTTAGGTGTAACGCTTCTTAATGAGCAATTCAGAACTTTCGGGATCAGACAGCCTGGGGTAATTCTCGGACATTTAAGGACCAAAGTAAAAGAAATACTAGCCCAGGAAGGATCTGCAAACGATCAACAGGATGGAATGGATATGGCCATTGCCATTATTGACCCGGAGAAAAAAGAATTCCAGTTTGCCGGTGCCAACAGACCTCTTTTTCTGTTCAGGAAGAAGGACCAACTAGCGGATATTGAAAAGATTCCTTATTCATCATTAGAGAATGATGATTACGATTTATATACCGTTAAAGGAGATCAGCAACCCATAGGTGTACATTGGGAAGAAAAAGAGTTTACCAGCCATTTGATAAAGCTTGAAGAACAGGACTCCCTTTATATATTTTCCGATGGCTTTGTAGATCAATATGGAGGTAAAAAACGTAAAAAGTTCAAAACCCGTAATTTTAAGGAACTACTCCTGTCTGTTCAGGCCGAATCGATGGAGAATCAGAAGGAATTGATTGAAGTTGCTTTCGAAAATTGGCGTGGCAGCAATGAACAGATAGATGATGTTTGCGTGATTGGGGTACGGCTTTGTTCTTGAAATAAGTGGGAACGTATTATTTTGATTTGCTGGTTAAATGCCACATCCCACTGGCGGTGCACCGATATGCGTTCAATTCCATTACCGTGCGAGTTTCCCGGATATGCCGGATCATATCCCGAGCCTCCTCAAGCGAATTGTAGATGGTCTTATTACACGAAGGAGTGATCGGATCAAAAGACTTAGAATTCGAAGTTTTGTAGGTTGCCATAAAATAATGCAATTACAGATCATTCAAGATCTCCCGTAAAACTACTTATTTTATAAAAAGGAAGATAAAATATTTGATACGGGAAGGGAGCTATGGCCTGATCAGAGGGTAAACGGAGTTTTTGAGGACACTATTCCCAGCCTGCAATACTGGCAAGTATATACCACATGGCATAAGCCTTTCGGTTGGCCGTAATGTGTTGCGAATTGTGTGCACCGTAGGTGACTGAACCTCCGGGTGATGACCTGTTTTCGAAATAGCCATCTCCAACGCTGTGCTTGCTTTGCCAGTCTGCATAAAAGTCACCCCCTGCTGAAGAGTTTCCATCGTCCCCCGCATCTTCCCAGTAGTTCCCATCCATATCATGGGTGTCTATGCCATAATAATCAAGGCAGTAAAAATTGTACTCATTGCAGTAATTAATAATCAAATCCGCCTGGTTCTTTGGTTTTCCATCCCCCACATTGTCGCCTTTGTTGGCGTGGCCGGTCATGAATATAAAGGTGACTGAATTCCCTCTTTGCCCCTCACCGAATCCAATTTTGCTTCCGCTCTCACCATACTCATTAACCAAGGTTTGCATTCCCGGGATATAGTTGGCAGCTACATCATGTCCGGCAATATTACACCAACTCCACATGACTACATTGATCTCGGAGTTGTCTGGATCATCCAGATAGTTTCTGCTTGCCTGGATAAATGCAGTTTCGTTTCGACTCAGATCAGAGGCATCAACTCCTGCTTCAGCGTAGGAAGCCATGGCATTGTCTCTGAAATCGAGTTTGTCGAATTGCGGATTGTTATTGGTGATGGCAAACCGGGTCTCATCCCCTGACTTATAATCAGGTAAACCAAACATTCCGTAGGAGACATGGGTGCCATGCGAGGTGTGTTGATATGCGATATGGAGCTTATTACGAGCTTCATTGATATATTCATCCGGGATAGACCTGAGAATAATTTCTGAAGCGATTGTGTGATCCGCAACCACTCCTTTTTTCCCTGGAATAATTTCATCATCTGCTTTCTCGCAAGACGAAAAGCCAAATGCAATAAGCAAAAACAGATTTAGTAAATGTGATATCGATTTCATGATGTCTAAAATAATTTGTCCTAAAACTTGATTATCCTCTCAGTTTTCACAAAGTCTTCTGTCTTGATTGTTATGAAATAGATCCCATTTATCATTTGAGATAGATTGACTGAGTAAACAGGATCACTAACGACCTCCTGCCTCATGAGTTGACCGGTTGACGCGGTAATCTCAAGAATATACCTTCCCAAATTTTCGGTCTCAATCAATATAAAATCCTGAGTTGGATTTGGGAATATTTTCAGACTGCTAAAATCATGCTGTTTGATATCTGTAGCCTGAATATAGATTTGGTTGGATTTCTCAGACACGCAACCGTCTTCAGTCACAATGGCATGATAAGTCCCAGTAATGCCAGGTAAATAATATGAGTCGCCAGCATCGGATATGGGGATCTCATCCATATACCATTGATTCCCTATGTCACTATCAGAAAATAGAGTGTCAGAATCAAAGCTAATAGTAGGAGTCAGAGGAATTGGTTTTACCTCAACCCAAACCTGATCTTCACCTGAACACCCGTTTTCATCAGTTACAATGACGTGATACTCTTGGGTAGAGGTAGGAATAAAGGGAGTCCCATTTGCAACTCCACCGTCCCAGACATATTCTATTCCTCCACTTGCATTAAGCGTAACAGATTCACCGGAACAGATCGTCTGATTTGCACCTGCCTCTGGATTGGGAATATCATGGAAATCCACCGTAACTTCATCAATCGATGTGATATCACCCAGAGTGATTGTCCATCGCAATACATAAGTGCCATATAGTGTGGCCATGGCTGATGTGTTGGAACTATGAATATCACCGAAATCTATGGTACCTGTGCCACTAAGCTGAGTCCAAGTACCCTCGGCAAACATAGGATCATTGCCCTCCAGACCTGTCACTAAAATTCCGCACTTATCCTGGTCCGGTCCGGCTTCCGCATCTGGAATCAATGGATTCACAGTGATTGAAAACTGCTCACTGGGACCTGTGCAGCTTATTCCGAAATTGGAAACCTCTGGTGTGACTGTGATTGTTGCCACAACTGGCAATGCATCTGTGTTCAACGCTATGAAGGAAGGGATGTCACCCATACCGGAAGCCGCCAATCCAATGGAAGGAGTATCGTTGATCCACGAGTATGTAACAGTTCCCACCTGAGTACCAGAGATAAATATTACAGGAGTTGTATTTTCATTATGCTCTAGCACCTGGTCAGAAGGATCATCAACATGGGCTGTGGGATTCACCCAAATACGAATGGTTGTATCCAGACCATTGTCACATGATACAACTGTTCCGTATTCATTGTAGATTTTAGGTATAAATCTGTAATCCACATAATGAGGCTTTTGATCAGTATTAACCAGGTTTTCATTGAGGACACTCAAATTCAGATCAATACCACTGCCACTTACTCCTGCAATCTCCGGCTCGGCGGTTACTTCCAGATCATACTTCCACGTACCCCTGATGTAAAAGTTGGGATTACGTATGGAAATGGATGCGGTCTCCCCGTTACAGATAACTGTATCGGCATTTACCCGGATCTCAGGAGTTGGATTCACCCAGATACTTAGCAAGGTATCCTCTCCATTCTCACACATTCCACCATTATCCAGTGCAATCCGCGGTATTAAGTGATATCGTACCTCATGAACAATCGTGTCGGTATTGGAAAGTGTCTCTGTAAAGCTGGAGGTGGTCACTGCAGTCTGATTTCCTGCACTTCCCAAGATCTCAGGATCCGGGATTACTTCTAAATCATACATCCAGGTTCCCCTAATATCATTATTTGGATTTAATACTGTAATGGTTGTTGCTCCTTCGTTACACAGGATTCCATCCGTAGCAGTGTAGCCTATTCCCAGAGTTGGATTTACCCAAACTTCAAGGGCAATGGGATTCCCCACACATTGGAGGCTGCTATCTGATTGGGTTGTATGCGGATATATGGTATAAACAACTTCTTTAGCTGCTCCACTCCAGTTAAATAGTGTTTGTTGGAGATTCTGATCTATGCTGTTTCCATTTCCTGTAGAATTAGTCTCCCCATCTATATGACCACTGGGATCACTTACAGTCCAGGTATATCTTACATTGTGCATTGAAGAATCAGTTGTCAACAGGTCAATATTTGTGGAAGTGTTATTGCATATAACCTTATCTGAGCCTGATGTGAAAATATCAGGTGGCGGATCAAATCTAATCTCAACATCATCACTGGTGGCACACCCACCATTGGTCTCCGTCCATCGGAATACATAGGTTCCATACATACTCACTGTGACAATGCTTGTGGGTGAGGTGGCATTACTGAATACAGGATTGCTATCAGCTCCACTCACATAATTCCATAGGGTTGTGCTTCCTGGATGCTCACTGCCAGACTGGTAGGTATGAGGCATCGCCTCCAAGGTCGTGATAAGCATCCCACACAATTCCTGATCTGCACCCGCTGAAGTTTCCCGGGGATCTTCTCGGAAGATTATTTCTACTTCATCACTAGAAGTTTGCCCATCTAAATTGATGGTCCAGCGTAAAACATAGGAGCCATAGAGCGTACATGTGACGGAGGAGTTGTATCCGTTTTCATCTCCAAATACGACTGTCCCCGGACCAGTTACCTGGGACCATATACCTATACCAATGGATGGAATATTGCCATCCAAATAGGTAGTTAAAGTACCACAGGTATCCTGATCTACTCCGGCAGCTGCATCTGAAACCGATGGATTAACCGATATTGAAAACTGCTTACTCGGGCCCCAACAGCTAATCCCGGAATTTGTGAATTCTGGTGTGACCGTAATTGTAGCTACACTTTGGAAAGGGTTTGTATTGACAGTGACAAAAGACGGAATCTCACCCGTACCGCTACCAGCCAGGCCAATGGATGGGTTATCATTGGTCCAGCTATAGCTTGTCATCCCTCCTGTATTGGGACTGGTGTAGATGATCGAGGTTATATTTTCATTGTGACCTGCCACCAGATCCAAAGGAGCATCCATCTCAGCTGTTGGATTTACCGTAATCGTAAACTGCTCACCAGGGCCCTCACAAGTAGGACCCCCGTTTTCATAATGGGGGATAACAAATATGGTGGCAACTATTGGATCCGTACCAAAGTTGATAGCTGGAAATGAGGGGATATCTCCAGAGCCTGATGTTGCCAGCCCGATTGAAGGATTATCGTTGAACCAGTCATATGTAGTCGTCCCGTCTACCCGATCGGTGAAGAATGTAACAGGCTGTGTCATATCCATGTTACATATCACCTGATCAGCAGGCCTGAACACCTGGGCCGAAGGATTAACTATTATGGGATATGGTTGTGACGGTCCTTCACAGGTAAGGCCATCATAGGTGATATTCGGGAAAACCTCAATCATAGCTACCACAGGAGCCGGGCCAAAGTTGAAAGCCATAAATGGAGGGATCTCACCACTTCCTGTTTCGGGCAATCCAATGGAGGGATCAGTGTTGATCCAGGTGTAATCTATTGTGCCTCCTGTGTTAGGGCTCCAGAAGGGGGATGGAAAAACGAACTCCTCATGACACACCGGCGCTTCAAACGGAACAAATACCTGGGGTTCTGGAATAACTGTAACCGTGGCAAAGAAATCATCACCCTGGCAACCATTCAAACTTGTGGGGGTAATTGTATAAGTGGCCATCTGCACATCCTGGGTAAAGTTGAAAGGCAAATCATGGATATCGCCTGTGCCACTTGCGGGCATTCCTAATAAACTAGTGATATTGTCCCCGATCCAGGAAAAGGTCGTCATGCCGTCCATCCCATTGCTGGTCACTAATCTAATATTTTCCATCGGCATATAAGAGCATACCGTTTGCTCAGCGGGGGTTGCTTCTCCCATGGGCATGGGGTGAACCACAACTAGCGCTGTAAAGGGATCGCCCTGACATCCCGTAACGCTGGTAGGAACGATCGTAAATGTGACTGTCTCCTCCACTCCCCCAATGCTCACGAGCGCCCCAATGATGGGGCCTGTACCTGGGTCAGGTATCCCGTGGACAGGACCTGTACTAACCCAGTTCCAGGTAAAAGTAGTCCCTGCATCCATCCCATTGTTAGTGATAAAGGCTATCTCCGAGATATCTTCGCCTGAACAAACTTCCTGGTATTCCGGCATAGATTGCCCCATGAGTTTCTCCTGAAAATTAATGACCACCTCATCAGAAGTACTGCAGGATCCGTTGGTCTCTGTCCAGCGGAACACATAGGTACCATACTGGTTCACCATCACCTCACTCATTGGAGAGGTAGCATTAAAAAATACTGGAGATGCATCCTGACCGCTTACATAACTCCACTGGCCTGTACTGCTATTGTTATCAGTAGCAGATAGGAAATAGCTTAAAGTGCCACATACTTCATCATCAATTCCGGCATATGGAGAGGGAGGATTGTCCTCAAGACTCCCAATGGACCTAAATGCGCCTGGATTACTTAAATTACTCTGCTCAGTAGCTAACCAACTGTCTGAACGACTTACATCAGATATTCTGATCTCATCAAAAATACCATCGAAATACCTGATTGCCCCAACCTGCTCAATAAATCCCCGTCCCATCTCGATGGGACTATTTTCCTGTAATTGTCTGGCAATCCAAGTAGTATCCTCTACAGTACCATTCACACCAATGGAATGCAACCACCCCCATCTCCCGGTGACATAATACCATGTGCCTGCAGTCCAACTGTTTGTCGTTGTTGTTTGACGGGGAAACAATCCATCATATTCTATATTAAAATAGATCTGTCCATAGTCTGAATAGGATGCATTGTCCTGACCACATAAAATAAAATTGAAATAATTATCATCCGAGTTATACTTGCTCACAAGTGATTGTGACGTAGCACTGGCCGTATTGAAATTGCTGTCCAGGTTCATCCAAAAACTGAATGTGCCTTCATTGGCATCAATATCGGGTAGCTGAATATAGTCAGACACTCCATCTAATGCCAGGCCCCCACCTGCTATTCCGGTTGCTGTAGTCGGACCAAAATCAACACCATCATTTCCATTTGATGTGGCATCATCTATATCCGCATTGGTATGCCAGACTCCCAGATAGTTTGCATTCCATGTATTCTCAGGATTTGGATATGCCGTGGCAACTGGATTCCCGAAGTAGAGATAGATAACCGTATTGGTAGTTGCTGAAAGAGATGGAATCCTAACCCATGCCACCAGGTTGCCATTCATCGCATCATACTCTTCAATCTCAAAATCTAAAAGATTGACCCCTGTAATATCTGCAAATCTGATGTCATTCCCCATAGAACTTTCAACGAGTCCGGCATTGGCTCTCGACCTGATATCATTGTCGTTCGATAGAGATATCATCACCGGGAAATCTGCATGTGAACCCGTACCCGACACCTGTGAGGCGTTTATAGTAATTGCTTTTCGGTAACAATAGTCGTCCAACCATTGCCCATGAGAATTTAGGCTGAAGAGAGTTGCACAAAGAAAAACTAGAAGTGACTTAAGCTTTAAGAACTGGAAAGGTCGGGTACTAATTGCCATTTGTATCACGGGATGCTGAGTTGAAATGTTCAATATGTCCTTTTCTTCCAGTATGATACGGGAACTAGCAGAATAGGTTACTATCAAGACCCTCGATTCGTTTTCAATCTTTTGGGTCATGGCCAATTCGATGGAGAATCAGAAGGAATTGATTGAAGTTGCTTTCGAAAATTGGGGTACGGGTCAGCTTCCCTTAAGAACAGGAGCTATGCATACTCATATTAAGAACAACCATCGTGTCCGATTACTGAATAACGACATCGTCCAATGAAAAATGGATATAGGTAAAGCATTCCGGCACATGTGAATCCCATGTGCCATGTGGACTCCAGGCCCAACCACCTGGATCATCAGATGGTGGTGCCTCCTTGTATTGGTTAAAACGTGAAAAATCCATCCGCCATACATCATGATCCTTAGGTGGAAGGCTCCGCCTATCCCCCATTGCCAGCACCGCCAACCCTTCCCAGGGAAGTGCCAGTTCCACGGTCCAGCCCCTGTCCCGGTCACTGGAATCATTGATGGTACCATCTAAATATACAGCACTTTGCAGGCCAGGGAAATCCCATTTAAAAAAACCTGTTCTGGGGCCCCGGGGATGATCCTTATAACCCACTCCATAAAATGGTTTGCTTCCGGCCTGGCCCACAGCTAATCCTTCTATCGTATCATAGCGCCCGGCCTTGTAGGCATCATCCCAGAAGAAAAGCACCTCGTAAATGGTTCCAAAGGAATTAATCTCAAATTCGTAGTAGCCATCAGACCCTGCTATGAAAAATTCCACATCATTGTTCTGGTATATGGGGGCATCGCGTTCAGTTAAGGTAGCCTGCAGATCCGGTTCTTCTATCCAGTAAGCTATATACAGATATTCATCATCCCACAAGACAGCAGCTCTGGTATCATGGATAGTTTCCATTCCTGAAATCAGATCCCTGAACCGGGGAGAACGCGGAGCATTCTGCCAGACATACTCATCCAGGCGACCATCTATCTGAGGTTTAGTAGCTGTTCTGTTAGCTACATAGTGTGGTATCTCCTCTTCCACACAGGGTGGGTGGGTGAGCGTGTCCTCCGGGGAGGAAGCATTTGCTCCAGGAATTCTTACAAACAAAAGTAAAACAGCCAGAATCCATAAATAATTCTTCATAAGATTATCTTTAAATGAAATTTGTATGCATGAATTTAATAAATTACTGGGAAATAGCTTAAAAACAAAACTGCTTTCGTTATGAAGAGAAGATCTTTTCTTACCAGTAGTATGGCCGCAGGCCTGGTGCCGCTTTCATTTGGGGCCACTCAAAATAACAGCAATACAGAAAAAGTAGCTGGCGGTACTGAAGAAGTAGTAGTAGAAAAATTTCAATCCGGCTTACCTCACCAGGGAAAAGTACTGGCTGCTATTCAACCCCATTGTGATGATATTCCCATTTTTGCCGGGGGTACAGTTGCCAAACTAATCAGAGAGGGATATACTGGCTACCTTATCCGGACCACCAATGATGACCATGCCGGCCGTGGGGCCACCCAGGGAGAAGTGATCCTCAACAATGAGAAAGACAATGAAAAAGTAGCCATTGCTTTGGGTCTTAGTAAGGTATATGATCTTGGCTACCGCAATCACAGAATGGATAATATCAGCATAGTGGAATTAAGAGCCCGTTTAATCTTTCTTTTCCGTATGCTAAAAGTCGACACGGTCGTTTCATACGATCCATGGGGCCATTACGAGGAAAATCCGGACCACTATGTTACGGCCAGTGCTGTGGAATCTGCCTGCTGGATGGCCGGTGGCGGACTCGACTACCCTGAACATAAGGATGCAGGGATCTTACCACATTCCGTAAGGGAAAGGTATTACTATGCCCGTGGCCCGCAGCTTGTAAACAGGATTGTGGAAATAAGCAATACCATTGACCAGAAAGTGGAGTCCAACCGCGTGATTGTAAGCCAGGGACCAGGGGGAGATGCCGGAGTAAGATTAAGAGACCGTCTGGCAAAGGAAGGTAAATCCCTGCCCATACTGGAAGGTAGCAACGAGAGTGCCAACAGAAACTACATCAAAAATATTGTCCTGGATATGGACTCACAAAGAATACGAGGAGTCCCTTCAGACAAAGAAGTTGGCAAACCCTTTGGCCTGGAATGGGCCGAACGCTTTAACTATATAGGCCCCCGGGAATCTAAACTGGAGGAGTATATCAGAGCAAACAATTAGCATTCTGCAGAATGTGAAAATCCAGCTGGACAAACGCCATATTCATCAATGCGCCATCCTGATCTTTAATCATAGAAGATGTTTCAACCAGGATATTCATTACATCGTCAACATGCTCACTCTTTGGATAGTAGTATTCAGTTACTACATACGGTTTTGCTTTCATTTTATTCAATTTTAGTATTAATATTGCGATTTACTATGTTTTCGAAGCAAATATAATCATTATATATCATTTACATACTATTATTCGCTTATTTATTATTTATTTGAAGTATTATCGCTATTTTTACATCATGAAAACTTCATTAGAGATCATCAAGCAGTTAATCCAATGGTTTGAAATATTTGATAAGGAAAATCCAGAAAGTGAAATTGAACTAACCTCCTTCATTATCTGGCTAAATTCAAAACTGTTTGTAGATGAACATACTGATCAATCCACCCATGACCATGATGTTTTGGATATGGAATTATCATTTCTGTTAGCCTTGCAAAACAGGCATTATAAAGCATATGCGAAGGCAGCATTAGGAGAATCAGAGTTATCCTCGCCAGAAGGATTCAGTTTTCTATATCACCTCAGCCTTGTGGATAGTTACAGGAAAATGGAACTCATCAAGATGCATTTGGTCGAACCTCCTTCAGGAATAGAAGTATTGAAGCGTCTATTGAAAAAACAACTCATAGAAGAATTTGATGATCCAGACGACAAAAGGGCAAAGAGAATTCGTATAACAGATACAGGAAAGAAAGAAATTCAGATAATCTTACCTAAGATGCAAGATGTGTTCTCATCGATGACTGCAGATATGTCATTGAATGAAAAACTACATGTCGTTTCATTTCTCAAGCAAATGAATGACTATCATAATAAGAAAACTGGCGCTTTAAAGCATCCGGTAAATCCATTATAGAGCTCAATATATGTGGGTTAGATACCAAGTTTAAATTTCACAAGTCTTAATGGGACTCCAACAGCATTCTTCTTGATAGCCATTGCGTAGATATAACCATTGTGAGATTCCTTAAACCCATCTTGGTCATTTGGGTACTGGTGGTGATTAACATTATGATCCACCACATCAAATCATCCTTAGAAATGTCAATACCACATAAATGTAAACTTAGGTTGTGCTTACTAAATACTATAGTTGGCGTACAATGTGATCGACAAATTCTTCTAACTGTTGCATTTGACTATTGCTGATATCACTACTGCCGGTCTCAAAAAATACAGAATGTTTTAAAGAATCCTGAATATCATAGGTATATGGAATAGCTTCCTCGCCTGGAACTGTGTGTTCGGGCACGCATGGTGGTCCGGGAGGGCTACTGCTAAAATTCCATTTTCCAACATTAGATCCTGCATCTGCTCCAACAGCCCCAAGGGTAAATCCACCAACGGAAATTGAATTTGCTCCATACATTGGAAATGAGAGATATGCTTGACTAAAGCCAATAAGAAATCCAGCACCAATTGCTGTTAGACGCGCTAAAGTCCCTTCAAAATTATCGAAGGTAATACGTTGATCTGTCTTAAAATTGGTCCAATCTCCCCATCCAGGATCTGCTCCGGGGCTTTGAAGTCCAACACCGATTCCAGCACCAACAAAAGAGCCAGTGGCTACCTGGTTTGTTCTGCGATTTTTAATTTCCCCCAAGGCAAAAGCTGCCCCCCCTCCTAAATGGCCGGCGCCTCCACTCAAAGTCAATCGTACAGCCCATCTGTCGGTAGCATGCTCTTCGCATTCTTCTGGAATAACAACCAATACGCTCATACCTGTTTCAGCTTCCATCTGATGAGTGATCACCAGATTGATATCTGTTCGACGCATACTTGATTCATCTGCATGTTCGTCTCCGAATCCTTCTATAAGCGTCACAGTATCACCCAAACCTTCCGAGGGTATTGATATTGAATCAAAGTCACTTTCCTTGGTGCATTCCAATGCAAATTCCATGTGCAATCCCTTATTGCTCAATTTTCGATTGATTATTTCTTGCAGAAAGATTTCAACTTCGTTTGCCCTGGCTATAGAAAGTCTCTTATTAAGTACTTTCTTATCTTTTTTTCCTGGATTTTTCCACCTGGGACTCGAATGCCCCGTAATACTTCCTTCAATAAATGCTGTTCCCATAATTCTGTATTTTGATTATAAATAATCTGCTCCTTTTATCGGATTTGGATAAGGAACTATTCTTCTGGATATTACCCCAATAAGCTGAAAATCCTCAGTTTCTGGTTCTACTTCCACTATTATTCTGGTGAGCCTTACAATTTTTTGATAGATCCCGGAAGCATTGTTAAGAGGTATTGTAAAATGATATTCCAATGGTTCATAACCTTCCACGCTAATTTTCAGTCTATAGCTTTTATTTTTAGAGAGAATAACCACAAATGAATTGTTACCCTCCTGGGAAAACTTAATGCTGATCCGGGAATTGGAATTGGGTTGCCAAACAGTAACCTGCCCCTTTTTTATTACTATCGGAACATTGGTTTGTATGTCCGTAAAGCTAAACTTGCATTTAATTCTATTTGTTGCAGCGTGCACTCTATGGGATGTGGGCCTGGCTCTTAGCAATTCAGGTCGAAATCTTGCTTTTGTAGAGAAACCAGGTTTTGCTGTAAATGTTTGAGTGACTTTTTTGGCTTTAAGCTGAGGTGAAAAAGTGATGAATTGAGATTGCTTTTTAGTAATTAAGGCCTCGATATTTGAATTGTGTCGCTGTTTGGCTTTAAGTTTTGCACCTACATCAAACACCATTTTTCTTTCAACTTCCAAAGATTTATTTACCGATTTTAGTTGCAGGTTTTTACCCTCTTTCAATTGAGATGTATTGATGATAAATGGACCCAGGTTATGGATTAATTTATTTTGAAGTAACATCTTATTTTTATTTGAGACTTCGGGAAGCTTGATGTCCACATTTCTTACAAGTATAAGTTCTGAGGTGAATTGCGGTATGCGAATTTGATTTTTGTCTAAAAGATTAATGTCCCAAAACGGGGAGTTCAATATAGATTCATCAAACCAGGCCCTGGTAACATTTACAAACAAAAGTTCAAAATTGATGGATTCAACTTCGAGTTGTGAAAGTTCAGCGGATCCCAGCACCTCCTTATACTTATCGCTATCCATTTCCTTCAACAATTTCTGCAACTCAGCTTTCCGAATGTGTATCTTATTCCACTCCAGTTCATCACCTTTAAATAAATTATTGGGTGTGCAGGAGGTTAAGTAAAATTTGATTTCTTGCGAACCAGTCACCGAACCGGTTTCTAAGTGTGATTTTGTACTAATAAAACGCTGCATAAACCAGTCAAACTCATCTTTGATTATCTCAAGTATTTTTGCCTCGGTGTCATCTTTTTTCCCTTCGGAATTCCACTTTTTATCTAATTCTTGCAGGTTATCTTCTTTCATTTTTATCTCAAGATCAAGCACTGTTCGGTTAGAATCAGTAATCGTTTCCTTTAACTGAATAATCTCAGCGGATAGTTTTGTACGAAAGTTAAAGAATGGGCGATACAAATCACTAAGCTCCTCATCTACAGCATCCAACGCTTTTGTAAAAATGGGATGTTTATAGAGCATTTCGATTTGTAAGGAATCCGGATCCATCAACCGTAGATTATCCAGGATATTTTTATATCGATTGAACAGATAATCGTTTTGATCGCCTGATAAGGTCCAAAACCTTTCCTCTATTGGGATAATTGTATTTGCTATCTGTGAAAACTCTAATAATTCATCATACCACTTAAGGGAGTTCTCCGACGCCTGATTTGAATCCAGAAACAAAAAATCATCGTAGGTGAATCCGGTAGAAAAGGGAGCGAAAAGAAACTTATGTTTCTCCCCGGCTTCTTCCTTTTGCTGGGTCGAATAAAAAACCCCCTTGATCTTCTCAAAAATTGCGGCTAATTTATGCATACATTAGGTAGCTTTAAATTTATACCCATTCAGAAATATCCGGTTTTGGATCCGGGGCCTTTGCCAGGGTATGACATTTAAAACCTATGAGTTGCATTCCTTGAATTTTGATACCCTGGGAGTTACTACTGATATCAACCTTCCTTTCCCTGCTTTGTGATTCATACTTACCCCCTGCAAAAAATGGTCCCCAGGATACAAATCCACCTCCACTTGTACTTTTCATCTTATTGGAAATTTCAGTATTCCGTTCCCCAAAGAACAGGTTGAGATCTTTGACAAAAATGGCTGTAGTCGTATAAGCCGGAATCATTCCATTTGGAGGAGAAGCACCATTGGATACCATATTATCCTTAAACTCTCCGTTATTCTGGTCAAATCTCCAGTATTTGCTGGTAAGAAAATTCACATTAAACCAGGGTCTTACAATAGGTACCTGGCAAATTTTAAAGCTTAATGCAAATCTTGAACTATCTATTTTGGTTTTTGAGGTTTCTGTTTTATGCGCAGCACTCCCTCCGATATTGACAAAACCCAGAGCAAGGCCTCCCTGGCCTCCACCTTTCTTGGAGTTGAACTTAAAATTAGATTCAAAGTCGCTTTTGCTGAATTTAAACTCTGTCCAGCCACTATCAGAGTCAGCGAATCCACCTGGTAAAAATGAGGTGTAGAAAAAGTCGGATCCTGATGATGGCCCGGTTAATCTGGCTTTCTCCATGTCATCGATATAGTCGGCCTTTAAGGTGAGCATGCTTCTACCTTCAACCTGTGCTATGAAAGCTGCTATCTGATCGTACTCCTCTTTAAATCCGTTTGTAATCCAATCTTTCTTTGCCGCAGATACCTTATTTCTCAGAATGGAAGCATTCATCGCCCAGAAGTGTACCGCTGTAGGATCTTTTGCTGCCAAAGCATTTACTCTATGTGTATTGTACTCCAGAGCCTCATTCATGTAATTCTGAAGCTTCTCATTGTATTTCTTTACAAGCGCAGTTTCTTGCAATACCTCCTCTTCCTCGTCGGTTATAATATTCTTCTTGGTCTTTTTCTCCTGTAATAGTCCCCGAAGGCGTACAATTTTTGCCTTTGTCTTTTCATCAAGCTCAAAATTGGCTACCTGACTAAATTTCAGGATGTGCCTGTAAGCTAAGGATAGTGTATTTTCAGGATTCCAAACATTCATGGTTACACTCCCCTTAACCCCACTGGTATCAGGCACCATGTCACAAAGCCGTGCAACATTTTCAGCCTGCATATACTTTCGTGTCACATCCTGTGCCAGCAATTGATTTATTTCCTCTGGTGTTTTCTCCCTGGGAGCTGGCGGAGTTTGCCCATCCAAGACGGGTGCGGGTTCTGGTTCCCGGTAAATTCCAGTAAAACCAGTGGATAAAAATTCCAACTCTTCTTTCGGGAAAGGCATTCCTACAGATAGCCATGCCAAATAATTATCATTCGATTGTGGTACTACATCATCCCCATTGGTTAAAACGTCATATAGCTTGCCCAATACCGAATTCATCAGTTCTTCTGGTAATACTTCCTTTGCCATAATTTTGAAATTTTAAGATTATTTTTTTAGTTAAACAGGTCCTTCAACATTTGCATTACAAACTCCGGCTTGTCTTCATCAATAATCCCAGGGGTGCACGAGGATGGATTAGTTTTATGAAAAACTCTCAGCGCTCACTATTTAGTTTCATTCTACATAAACAGCCTCCAGCGTTAATAAGTTCATATGCAATCAATCTTGCTATTGCAAAAACAGGCGGTGTAAGAACTATTTAACATATAATTTGTTACATACAATAACATGTATATCAGTTATTTATCCGTCGCAAGGTTAGCCTCACAGGTTATTATTGTTAATTTTCAAGGATAGACTGGGGTATTGAAGTGAAATAATAGTTTAAACTCGTGACATTATGCATACAAAATTTTCTTTCATTTTCCTCTTTGGTGTTCTGCTCATTTATACCTGCAATTCAAAACAAGGAGGTTCACAGAATGAACCTCGGACAGCAGATCCTTCAACTGAGGCAGTCCAACCAATTTCGGGGGAAGAGCCTAAAGAGGAAGAACCTATAATATCACCAAAATTGCCAGATATGGTTATCTGGTCTGGATCACGAAGTCCGGGTGGAATAGTAAGCCCGGGAACCAAATGTACCTTTACTTTTGAAGTCCGAAATATTGGACAAGAGAGTTATAACGGAACTATTATGCTTGGTGGGCCTGGTATTGCAGCCAAAGGATTTAGTGGACTGGATAAAGGAGAAACCAAAGAAGCCACGGTAAACTTTACCGCAGCCTCAAGAGGTGCAAAATATGAACTGAGATTTACTGTCGATCCAGATAATGTAATACGAGAGTCAAATGAATCGAACAATGCAAGTCAATTGTATATTATTCAAACTACAAATTAATTTTACCTCGGGATTCAGATGGATCTGGATGTCTTTGGCTGCTTGTTTCAAGTTATTTGCTATTCTGTATATGTACGTTCACTATAATCAATATCAGCATCATTATCAATTTCATGTAAAAAGTATCTTTTAGCTTTTAAAACAGAATCTGTCCAGGAGTATTTGAAGTTAACCTTCTACATTTAAGAGTTTTTCGTAACTTATCTCACATGCTATTTACATGCTGAGAAGTATCCTCATATTAGCTGTATTGATGTCCATA
>JAOZUK010000276.1 GCA_029938715.1 Bacteroidales bacterium
GCATCAACATATAAACCTGCTGTTGACGGAATACCAAATGAGCTGGTTGTAGTGATATTTAAATTAGCATCACGTAAATATTTAAATGTTCCGTTTTGAAGGATCAGCCAGCTGTCGGTTGGAGTATTAAAAGTACCAGTTATATCAACTACCAGAGAATCTGCCTGAGATGAACCTTTATTCACGGTAATTGACTCAATAACCGTATATGTGTTAACTGAAGGATCATCATTTGTTATATACTCTACTCCATCACCAAAGAACGTTAAAGGAATATTTGTAAAATCACAACCACGGTCCCCATCATCTCCTCCTCCTGGAGGCAAGGCATTGTTAATTAAACTTCCTCCTATTGATATTGATTGGGAATTACTGGTGCCATTGGTAGTAACATTAATCCCGGCATCAGTATTAACAATTAAATCCCCGCCTATTACAACATCTTGAGCCCCGGTATTATTTCTATTATACCATACAAAAGCTCCACCTTGTATATCAAAGTTTCCATTTATTGAAATAGTTTTTGAAACCGGAACTGTAGGAGCAGTTGGATAATTTGATGCCCTCCAATTTGGACAGAACCATGACCATGAGCTTTGTCCCCTGGTTATAAGGTTTCCATAAATTAATAAATCATGATTTGGAAAAATAATATTTGAACCTCCTAGTGGGGAAATAATAAGATTCCCATATTCGCTTGTTCCATTAGGCAACCAATAGGTTGTTCCTGCAGTAGGATTAGTTGAATATAATTCTGTTGTTCCAAGATTTACATTAAATTCACTAAAGTCACCGCTTGGAAATGCATATGTACTTCCAGATGCAGATGAGGTTGTTATCCGGAAATTTCCATTTCCATTATCATGACTTAAAACAATACCAAAACTACTATTTGTATTATAGCCAATATCCAGTGCCGAACCTGCTTCAATTTTCAAGGTTGCACAACTCCGTGGATCTACATTATTTGTTTCATACGGCCATGTTCTGTCTCTATCACAATAAACCGAATCCAGGCCTCCAATAATAACAATATCTGATGCTCCGGGAACAGTTCCTGCTACTGCTCCGGAATGACTTACAGTTGACCATGTATTATTACTGCTCCACAGGCCAGACTGCCTGCTATAATAAACTGTTGGTGTCCCAAAAGGATCAGTAGCACCATCATCTCCGGCTGTAAATTCACCATCGATATAATTTAATGCCTGCCAGTCTGTTCCCGTACCTCCAATGGTATTGTTAGTTTCATTAACATCATCAGCTTCTTCTTTTATCCATGTATAGGAAGAATTATCATACACAGCTGCGATATATTCATTTTCGTTAATATCACCGCCTGTAACCACATCGTTCTGCGAATATGTATATGTTTGATTTACAGCAGCAGTACCTAGTGTAAAACCAGATGACTTAGTTCGCCAGTAATAAGTAAGACTTCGCCCTGTATTCGTAACATTTGGATGTTCGTATCCAACAGGGACAACTGTTATTGAGCCATAGGTTGCTGGCGCTGTACCAAAAGTAAGTGTTGCGGGAGTATATTCTGCTGCAGCATGACCCGTTGATGGTGCACCAACCGGGAAAACAAAACTACTTGCAGATGCTGAATAGGTTTTTGTAACCCCCCCATCACCTGCTGCCCCGGAGGTCTGAATAAACCTGTTAGTACCTGCATTTACAACCGTTGCCGAGGCTCCAAAACTCAAATTATTACCCGCTATATCAAATAAATTATCTTGCGAGAAAGTAAGCACTCCATCGATAATTGTGTTAGCACCCAATGAAACCGGTGCGCCTGAAGCATCAGTATTGTTTAAATTTAAGTTCTCCAATATTCCACTTCCATCACCAGTGATAATAGTAGGATCATCATCGGCAATTTCAATCTCTCCTGCTCCCGAATGTAAACCTGAGTTAAAAATAACTGATGTTGTGGTGGTACCTGATGTAGTAAGTTGAACTGTTTTTCCACCATCCGCCAATTCGGCATTGTAGATCAAGAGCGAATCCTGAACCGATAAAGTTGTTCCTGAACCTGCCAGTGTAAGAGTTGTTCCGGCAGGTTTGTCAATCCTCAGTTTTTTAAATGCCGTTGTGCCGGCATTATTGATGGTCAGAACCTGGTCATCTGAGCCGTTAAATATAGTAGAGTTATTACCTGGGGTATAAGTTGTTCCGCTTTGAATATTATAATCACCACCAACTGTAACATCAAAATTAGCTGCTGTAAGGACACCCGATGTTAAATTGAGGTCATTCAGAACTACTAAAGGATATGTATTTAGCTCTACTGTAGAGGCACTACTTGCCCTGTTAACAGTCATGTTATAAAAAGGAGCATTAGAGCGGATATAATGAATTGCGGCATCACCACCGGTGCCGGTTGTGGGAATAAACTCTACGGTACCGCCAGTAACATTCATATTCTTGTCAGAAGAATGAACATCGAATACCCATCCGGCAGCGCCACAAGCATCATAAACCTGTATAGTACCACCAGACATATTAAATACATTTTCTGGTTCATTAAGATTAAAGGTACCTACGCCTCCATCTAAACCCCCAGTTTGCCGGGTGGTATTTATAGGGGCATTAACCAGGTCAGTAATGACAGAATATGCTGAAGGAATTCTCTGAAACCTTCCCCTCAATTCAAAAGCTCCACCATTCTGGGTAAATGATACAAGGCCCCCGCCACCTCCGGCGGACCTAAACTGTTTAGTATCAATAGTACCACCATTAAGAACAATTTGTCCTGAAGCTACACTCCATGTAATAAGTCCCCCGGACTCACGGGTTGAGAAATAACCATTATCAACCTGAAACCTACCATAAATAGAAAACGATTGTGTGCCACCGGAAGCTAAAATCCCCATAGCTGCATTTGAGCCGGCAGTCAAACTATATGCCAGATTAACTTCCTGATAATCATCGGCCGTCGATAAAACTATAACCTCAGAACCACTCAGTTGTAAGGCACCATTTACCGGAATATAGAAATCGCCATTTGGCGATCCTCCCGAATTAGCTTCGGAAAGCGATGGAATAACAGTTAGCCCTATTAACTCCAACGTACCGGTTCTTATCCATAGTGCTTTACGCAAATTGGGGTTTCCGCCACCGTTTTCGCCACCCAGATTATTCCTGCCAAACAATCTAAAGTTCTGATAATCCGATGAATATATTGATAATTTATAAGTTTGATCAATCCCTTTATCCAGAACCAGATTATAAAAATCGGTTATACTATTACAAGTCAGGGTATTGTTAGTTGCACCCATAAAATACATGGTAGCCATTCCGTTAGCCGGGAAAGCATTGAAAACAGGATAGCTCTGATTGGTAAACCGGACAGTACCATTGTTAGTAAAATCACCGTTAACAACAATTCGGTGCGAATTCCTGTCGTAGTAATCGATAAAAGGAGCTGTTCCTCCAGAAATATCGCCACCATCGGTATTACCAGTTCCTATAGTAAATGAGGCTCCATTATCAACAGTAACATCACCACTAATGCTTAACTGCCTGCGGTTCGCAGAGGCGTCGTTTATCTGGTATGTTCCTTGCTTGATATGTAAATCTCCATTTAGAGTAATATTACTCAATTGTGTTGCTGTAACACCAGGAGCATTTATTCTAAGGTGACAATAAGTTGTCTGAGCCGCAGGTAGTATAAAGTTACCTGCATTATTATATTCCGTGGTACCACCACCAGTATTTACAAAATCATTTACTGTTACTGTTGGATAATTTACTGAAGCCAGCCTAAAAGTGCCCTGCCCTCTTAAAGCACCAATATTACTATTAAAGGTATAGGTTGATAAATCAATTACAGCTCCTTCATTGATGGCAATATCCAGATTGGCAGTATCACAATTAGCAGTCAGGCTAACAGTACGTCCACTTAAAAAAATTACCCTGTCATTTGAATGAGGGATATCAGTTGCGGTTTGGGTTGTCCCTCCAGGATCGTGTGTCCAGGTACTGAAATCTTCCCAATTACCAGACTGATAAGAATAATAGGTATTGACAGCTGTTGGTACTGCAGCACCTGCTGTCCATTCTCCAGCTAAAGTCGTTGTACTGGTTGAACCGAATGGAATAACTCCGACTGCTGTAGGATTTGGAGGTGTCTGCCAAGTACCGGCAGGTTTAAACCATGGCAGGTAGCTGGCTTGTGAGGCATCGGCCTCTGCCATATCGTAAATAAACAGTGGATATACATCCGTTATAGAAGATATATTAGCAGTTGTAACTTCCCAATATTTCTGCAACATGCCTGTTCCCAAGGAACCCGGTACTGCCCTAACACCTATGCTTCCAGTTCCTGAATAGGTTGCATTTACTCCATTCGTTAAATCCATTGGAGTATAATAGCCTCCCGAACCTATCGGATAAACAATAGACAGGCCTGCATTTGTTCCGTGCTTAATAAGCATACCTGTTCCATTGGTTTCAATCATATTGGCTGCACTAAATGTACCTGTAATTGCACCAGCAGCTGTGTTCGATACAGTAAGATCGGAATTCGCCAGACCTACAATCCCTGTATTCAAACTAAGTGTTGACGACACTAAAACATCACCACATAAGTCAAAGGTACTGCCACCTGTAACAGTAAGGTTGTTATATAATCCGGCCAGAATATGTGTTGCCGTAGCACTATAAGCAACAGTTCCTCCAGTAGCATTGAAGCTTCCGCCGCAAGAACTTGTTCCATTTAATGTTACATCGTTACTTGTATTTACCTGACCTGAGGCAGTAAAATC
>JAOZUK010000774.1 GCA_029938715.1 Bacteroidales bacterium
CCCATTTTTGTTCCCTGAACCAGCGAATCCACAGCCCCGGTCTGTGTAATTAGACTTCCAAAATGGGTGTTTTTCACCTTCCCGTTTACTTTCCCACCCCATGTGATGGGAACTTCATTGCCTTCATGGAGTCCAATCCTACGGCTGTAGAAGGGCATCAGCGAACGACCCAGGCTTATCCCAAAATCAAATATATCGGCACCTTCCAGGAAGAACTGTCTTTTTTCCGGATAAAGGACCGGGAATCTGGTCAGGTTGGTTTGTCTTGAATCCACTTCAGTCTCCGCGAAATCAGTATTTACAGTCAGCTGCGCGGTAATATCAGTGGTGATTTTTTGTGTAACATCCAGGCTTGGCTTCCACTCGTAGTTCACCGGATTTTCCCCATCCTGTGTGGCTTTCCCAACCATTGATACCCTTGGTGTTAAACCAATCCCGGGATTAAAATGGGGCAGTTCGGTCATAAGACCTGCATGCCGGGTTTGTCCAATGGTATAATCCATACTGATACCCGACCACCGGTTGACCTCCAACAAACGCTGAATCCTTCGCTCGATATTGAATCCCCAGGAGTCCAGACTCTTGTTGTAGGTTAAGGTACTTATGGGAATTCTTATTTCGGCCGCCCAATAATCACCATTTATCTGGGTCTTTGCATCCCAGGCTCCGTCCCAGTTTCGGTTCTCCGACTCCCCGTTATAGGAGACCAGTGCATCATACCTGGCCGCAAAGGGATTGATGGCAAAGATATATCCATTCCTGCCATCGCGGTAGGTATCCAGGATCACCTTCAGGTAATCTTCGTCCTCCAGTTCGGAGTCCCGGGCTTTGGAAAATGCCACAATTTCATCGGGCTGATCATCATAACATTTGATACCAAGGTAGATATTCTTGGGAGTTACCAGAATTTTTATCACCGTGGGGAAGGAAGGAGTTCCTCCTGAAACTGGTTCCACCATTCGCAATGAGGAGATGGAATCGGCACCCGACCATTCAGCTTCGTCCAACCAACCATCCACTTTTATGGGCTGGTTGGCCAGGGTAGTGGAAATGGTTGGTCTCTCAGCATCCTGCCCAATGGCAGCAAAGCTGAGAATCGAAATACAAAGTCCGGTAAACCACTTCTTCATACGAGAGAATTAGGTCATGAAAATAGGTATTCATATAGGATTTACAATCCCTGAAAGGCACCTTTTATTGCACTTTTTGATCTCAACCAGACTATTTCATTTCTTAAGGAGTCTATATTGTGTATTACCTTACCCAAATTGTGCATTTGCCCAGTGGACCGTTTTTCATACATTTACCTTCACCTTCAAACTAAATCCTGGTGATGAGAAAGTATATTCT
>JAOZUK010000277.1 GCA_029938715.1 Bacteroidales bacterium
GCCTGGGTTTCCTGCAGTAATTTGCTTACCCTGAGCACTTCCCCCCTTTTACCCACAATCACGATTCTCTTCTGTTTGTTCAGATCAATTTCATAATCCTTGATCTTCAACAGGTGGAAGAGCAATCGAAGTCCCAGCGTACTGAGTATGGCCCATAAGGATCCCAGGAAGATCAGTGCACGTGAGAATCTCCAGTCAATGGGGAGCAATGCATAAACTACCAGGATAAAAAGAGTCCCCACCAGGTGGCCTTTTAAAAATGAGAGGATTTTCAGTGGTTTATCGTATCCTCCCGAGTAGTAAATGGCAATCAACCATACCAGGATATAAGCCGGGACCACCAGTTGGAGAAAGAGTGGAGGGTAGTAGCCATCCACATTGAACCGGACCTGTTCCCAGAGGGGGAGTGCAAAGAGGTACCCCAGGAAGATAGTAATTCCATCCAAAGCCGGCCTGTAGGCCTTCTTTATAAAACGCCGGGTGACCGAGAGGGCGGCTCTGAAATAGATGGCCATATTTATCAGAATGCTGAAAGTTTTTGCTTTCCTGGAAGTAAAGTGTTTTCCTGCAAAAATGATCATGGCCTGGTAAAACATTTTCACATAGTTGAGGCTTCCCTTTTTGGTGCTTTCCCCTTTATAATGGATAATGGTGGTGCCGGGGAAGTAATAGTTATTGTACCCGGCTTTGGTAATCCGGTAGGAAAGATCGATGTCCTCCCCATACATAAAAAAGGTCTCATCCAGCAGTCCGGTCTTATCCAGAGTCTCTTTGCGCATAAACATAAATGCACCAGCCAGCACATCCACCACATGGGTCTTCTCCCGGTCCAGGTAACCCAGGTGGTACTTCCCAAAGCGTTTCGATTTTGGGAAGAGAGAAGAGAGACCAAACATTTTGTAAAAGGAGACCATTGGGGTAGGTAATGCTCTTTTCGATTCGGGAAGGAATTCACCTTTGCCATCGATCATCTTTACACCCAGCGCACCGGCATCGGGATGACTATCCATAAAGTCGAGACACTTCCGAAAGGTATCTTCCTCCACAACGGTATCTGGATTCAGCAACAGCACATACCTGCCGGCCGATTCCCTGATGGCCTGGTTGTTGGCTCTGCTAAATCCAACATTCTGTTTGTTCTCTATGATTTTGATCCAGGGGAATTTTGGTCTGATCTCACCCACTGATCCATCCACCGAATTGTTGTCTACTACAAATACCTCCGCGTTCAGCCCCTCAATAGACTTCTGAACAGCGTGCAGGCACTGCTCCAGGAAATACTTTACGTTGTAGTTGACAATTATAATGGATAGATCCATAGAAAGGTTAATGGGTTTGGGTTACATATGGCTTCGCCATGTTATTGGTTTAGGTTACAGGGTTTCGATTTCAAGCTGGTTGCGAAGCAGATCCTCCATATCCTCCCGCTTTCTGATCAGGTAGTCTTTTCCTTCATGTACCAGTACCTCGGCGGGCCTGAACCTTGAGTTGTAGTTGGACGACATGGCATAGCAGTATGCTCCAGCATTTCTAAAAGCCAGATAGTCCCCTTCGGAAGCTTCGGTGATTTTCCGGTTCCATCCAAAGGTATCGGTCTCACAGATGTATCCCACCACCGTATAGATGCGGGTTTTTCCAGAGGTCTTACTTACGTTGATAATCTCGTGATATGCATCATAAAACATGGGCCTGATAAAGTGATTTAGTCCTGTATCCAATCCGGCAAAGACTGTGGAAGTGGTCTGCTTGATCACATTAACCCTGGCCACAAAGGTGCCTGCTTCGCTCACCAGGAACTTTCCGGGTTCAAAGATCAGGGTCAGCTCTTTTCCATACTCTTTGCAGAATTCATTAAATCTGGCCGAAAGGTGTACGCCCAGTGATTCTACATCGGTCGATACATCATCCACCCGGTAGGGTACCTTAAATCCGCTACCAAAGTCGATGTAATCCAGCTCCTTAAATTCTTTAGCCATTTCAAACATAATTTCGGTGGCTCTCAGAAAGACTTCCACATCCAGAATATCTGATCCTGTATGCATATGAATTCCCTCCACCTTCATGTGATTGGTCTCCACTATGCGGTGTACATGCGGTAACTGGTAGATGGAAATACCAAACTTGGAATCGATATGTCCCGTGGATATTTTATGGTTAGCACCTGCCATAATATGCGGGTTGATGCGTACACACACCGGAACATTTGTCCCGTACTTGTGCCCGAACTCCTCCAGGATGGCTATGTTATCGATGTTGATCCTCACTCCCAGTTCAACCGCTTCATCAATCTCCTCCATGGAGACACAATTGGGGGTGTAAAGAATTTCCTGAGGCTCAAAACCAGCTTTCAGTCCAAGCGTTACCTCCTGTACAGATACCGCATCCAGTCCCGATCCCAATCCCTTGAATAGTTTAAGCACATTGATGTTGGTCAGTGCCTTGCAGGCATAATTGATCTTTACCCTGGAACTTTTAAAGGCCTCTGTGATTTTTTGATACTGTTTGATTATTACGGCACTTTCATAAATATATATAGGAGGGCCGTGCTTTTCGGCTAACCCGGTGACAGAGATCCCGTCAATGAGATATTTATTTTTCTTAAGTTCCATGATTGCTGTTTTTAAAAGTCTCCTCGAAAGAGGTACGGTTGAGGATGGAGCGACCCAGAGTGACCTCATCGGCATATTCGAGGTCGTCCCCTATGGCCACGCCTCTTGCCAGTGTGGAGATGATTACCTCATAGGGTTTGAGTTTCCGGTAGATGTAAAAATTGGTGGTATCTCCTTCCATGGTGGTACTCAGCGCCAGGATTACCTCTTTACACAGTCCGGTCCTGGCCTTATTCTCCAGCGATTCGATGGTAAGATCGGCCGGCCCAATGCCATCCATGGGGGAAATAATGCCCCCAAGTACATGGTAGGTTCCCATAAACTGCTGGGTATTCTCCACCGACATCACATCCCTGATGGACTCAACCACACAGATGGTGGATTTATCCCGATAAGGATCCGAGCAGATGTGACACACCTCCTTGTCTGATATATTGTGACACACCTTGCAGGTAATTATCTCCTGTTTCATTCTCAGGATGGTATTCCCAAAATGTTCCACTTCCTTATCCTCCTGCTTGAGCAGATGCAACACCAGCCTGAGGGCCGTCTTTCTCCCAATGCCTGGCAACGTGGCAAACTCTTCCACTGCCTCCTCCAGTAATTTAGACGAATAGGTATATTGCATATGCTGTTTCTGTTCCCTGTGGCTACAATCACCAAAAATAGCACTAATAATTTTCATCTTAGTGCGATTTTACCCAATTTTAGCGCTTACTAATTCAGCCCTATGTCAGTTACACTCATAGTATCCATCATCATTGCCTATTTCATGCTGCTGCTCGTGATCTCCTGGAAAACGGGTAAAGGCGCAGGAAATGAAGCTTTTTTTCTGGGGGAACGCAAATCCCCCTGGTATGTGGTGGCCTTCGGGATGATCGGGGCTTCCCTTTCGGGAGTCACCTTTATCTCATTGCCAGGATGGGTGGTAGACAGTCAGTTCTCCTATATGCAAATGGTATTGGGTTACCTGTTGGGTTATATTGTGATAGCCAACCTTCTAATGCCTCTCTATTACAAGCTTCAGCTAACCAGCATTTACACCTACCTGGAGGAGCGGTTTGGCAGGTTCTCTTATAAAACAGGAACCTCATTTTTCCTGCTATCCAAGATCATAGGGGCATCCTTCCGCTTGTTCCTTGTGGCCAGTGTGCTTCAGCTTACCTTGTTTGATACGTGGAACGTTCCTTTTTATCTGACAGTTATTATGACCATCGCCTTGATCTGGCTTTACACATTCCGTGGAGGTATCAAAACTATTATCTGGACCGACACGCTACAAACCTTTAGTATGCTAACGGCAGTCGTTGTCTCGATCATCCTGATCACCCGTTCTATGGATCTCTCCCTGGGTGAGATGATCGGGAGGGTGGCTGCAGGGGATGATTCCAGGATCTGGTTCTTTGACAACTGGCACCAGGAGCACCACTTTTTTAAACACTTCCTGAGTGGAGCTTTCATTGCCATTGTGATGACGGGACTGGACCAGGATATGATGCAGAAGAACCTGAGCTGTAAGAATATCAAAGAGGCCAAGAAGAACATGTACGTCATGAGTATCTCACTGATCCCGGTGAACCTGGTCTTCCTTTTCCTGGGAGCGGTTCTGATCCAGTTTGCGCAGTTTCGGGGGATTGCCATACCGGAAACCACCGATAATTTCTTTCCCTTGATCGCAACAGCAGGCTACCTGCCCCAGGTGGTTGGGGTGTTCTTTATTGTGGGACTGGTTGCCGCAGCCTATTCCAGTGCCGATTCGGCCCTGACCGCACTCACCACCTCCTTTACTGTGGATGTCCTGGAAGGGCAACGCTGGGAAGAGCAAAAGCTCACACGGGCACGTCGGTGGGTGCATCTGGGGATGTCCATTGTACTGGGACTGGTGATTATGCTTTTCAGGGTGATCAATGATGAAAGTGTAATCTCCGCCATTTTCCGCATGGCAGGCTATACCTACGGTCCATTGCTGGGACTTTATGCATTCGGGCTCTTTACCAAGCTGGCCGTTCGCGACCGTTTGGTCCCCCTGCTTGCCATTCTTTCACCCATCCTCTCTTTCCTGCTCAGCCACTTCTCCGAGCAACTCTTCAACGGTTATCAATTTGGGTTTGAACTGTTGATCGTGAATGGAGGGATTATGTTTGGAGCCTTGCTGCTTAC
>JAOZUK010000775.1 GCA_029938715.1 Bacteroidales bacterium
TCATGGGGCAGTCAGGCAATCCCCGGGACTGGATCTACATCTGGTATTCGCGGGCCGGGAATGATAGCGATGCCAGAGTGTTTGCACGAAATCAGCGCTATAAGCTCTATCGCACCGGTAAGTTCTACGATATTAAAAACGATGTTTTGGAGAAGGCTCCCTTGCAGAATGGTGATCTTAATGAAGAGACCAGGCGAATAAAGGCAATGCTACAGAGAGCGCTCAATCAATATAAGGATGCTCGTCCATCTGAACTTAATACCATATAGAAAAACAGATCATAATGAAATCTCTTAGAATACTACTGGCAGTAACTCTGATATTTGCGAGCTGCAACTCCATCTTCTCAACGAACCACACCACAGATGCAGTTTACCGCATCAGCTGTGGAAGCACTGAGCCATACACAGATGGAAACGGACTTGTCTGGACTGCCGATCAGGGTTTTTCGGAAAGTAAAACCGCCATACGTGAAAGCACACTAAGCATACATAACACCACATCGCCGGAAGTTTACCGCACCGAGCGTTACAATATGGAACGTTACATGCTTCCGGTTGAGCCCGGAACCTATACAATCCATCTGCATTTCGCTGAAACATTCGACAGTAACTACCAGGCTGGAAGCCGATCCTTTGGTGCCAGTGTAAATGGCAAAACAGTTATTAAGGAGTTCGATCCATATACAGCTGCCGGTGGATTTGCACTACCGGTTATTATTGAATATGCAGGATGTATGGCCCAGAATCAAATCGACATCGTGTTCACTGGGAATGGTATGATCTGCGGAATCGAAGTCTTCAAGGCTGTAGAGGGAACACCGGCAACGGTTCAGCAGATTTCACCGGTCGCTGCCTCCGATCAATATTTGATTGGCAAACGACAGGAAACTGCACCGGAAGCTCAAACACTCAAGGTCCTTTTTATCGGCAACAGCATGACCTTCTTCTGGGCGATTCCGGAAAGCCTGGAAGCAATGCTGGAAACCGGAACAAGCGAACTGAGGATCGAACCGCACCGATCCCTCTACGGGGGCAAATGGCTGGAATACCATTACAACAATACCGATGCGGTGGACCTGATTAAAAATGGTGAATTTGATTTTGTGGTGTTACAGGAGGGCTCTGGTCATCCACTTAAAGATCCGGACCTGTTTCTGGAGTATGGCGAAAAGTTTGATTCTTTAATCAGGAAATCAGGCGCACGCTCTCTCCTCTACCCCAGCCCCATTCACCTGGAAAATACTGATGCCGAACGCAGGGAGGTCATGCAACGATTTGTTGAGCTGAGTGAAAAAATTGATGCGCAGATTATCCCCGTCTGTGAGACCCTGCGCCTCTGCTATGCGG
>JAOZUK010000776.1 GCA_029938715.1 Bacteroidales bacterium
CAAAGTCATTAAATCTTTTTGGCGGAATTAGAGTATTCAGTGAAATTATTCCATTCGGACGTGTCCTAGCTTTTATTTCTGTTTCAAGCCATTCTTGACTACCGAGCATACTTAGACGTGCACGAGCAATAGCAAGCATGAACGTTGCATTGTTCCCATTCCATTTTAGTCCTTCAATGGTACGTTTAAAAAGTTGTTTTTCTTTCTCCGATGACCACCATGATACAACATCTCCCGGAAAAACGGGCGTTGAAGGAACCGGAATATTATACTCAATCGGCGGTGCTCCTTCCACATCAACAACAATTGTCTCTTCCTTTCCGTAAAGTGGATAATCAGGAAGACGCTGCAGAGCTTTCTGAAATCTTCGAACTAACGATTCATCTTGATCTAATATTTGAGCAGCTTCGATGGCAGCATTTAGGGTAAAACGAATATAAGCAATATCGAATGTGCCGTTGTAATTCCGATCCAAATTTTTTGTCCAGCCCCAATGCTCTGGAGAAACTGAAGGTCCAAGTTGAACTATTTTTTCACCTTCACATTGCTCGATGAATTCCGCATAAAAAACGGCTACTTCGCGCACAACTGGATAAACAATATTTTTCAACCTCTCAATATCAGGATCGTATTTGTACCGCCACCATAAAGGCTGAACGCTAAATCCATTTACACCAATAGTCATACCCCAAGTGTGATGAATATACTGCCTGCCATTACGGCTTTTACACGAAGCAGGATCCGCCGGTTCGTAAGCATACATTACATGTGGATAGTAAGCGCCAGCCATAGAGAAAACTTTCTTTGACAACCATTTTGCTCGTGGGAGATATTCGAACATTAATCTATCATAAGGCTCAGCAAGCTCGGGATGATTGGATTGGTAAGCACTCCAATAAGTCTGCTGAATATTGTAATTGGTATGATAATCACCGTGCCAGAACGGGGTGTCGTTAATTAGTCCTGCATACAGACCTACTGATTGCACACCTGCCTTGCTGAAACATCGTAGAAAATAGAGCGAGCGATACCATGTTGCCTGCAGAAATTGATCATCCATTTCTATTCCACTTTTAGACCAATAGTTTTCCCATTCTGATTCATGATTCTTAATAAGAAGTGCTAACTCAGCTTCAACTATCTCCTCCGCCAATTTGATTGCATCATTAACTACATCGCCTGATTCCAATGAGCTTACAATAGCAACAGCTTTCCGGTTTTCAATTGATGCAACCGCAACGGCAAATTCCATTCCAGGCCAATCTAAGTCACCGGGAATACTTTGCTTAAGCCATTTTATTTTATTTGTTTCTCCAGCTATTGCTTCTGGAATATCTTCTGAAATAAT
>JAOZUK010000777.1 GCA_029938715.1 Bacteroidales bacterium
CCGGAAATTGCCACGGAGTTGAATGCCAATTACCTGGTGTCGGGGAGCGGACAGAAAATGGGTGATCAGATCTTGCTGAATATTCAGCTGACCGATGCAACAAGCGATAAACAGCTTTGGGCAGAGCGCTATAAAAGAGAAGCCAGGGATATCTTTGAGCTGCAGCAGGAGGTGGCCAGGAGCATTGCAGATGCGATAGAGGCCATTATTACTCCCGAAGAAGCTAAGCAGATTGAGAAAGTTCCTACCAAAAATCTGGAGGCCTATGATTATTTCCTGAAGGGTATGGATCCTTTTCAATGGGAAACACGTGAAGGATTGGAAAAGGCCATTCCCATGTTTAAAAAAGCCATTGAGCTGGATCCGGAGTTTGCGCTTGCCCATGCCAATATTGCCATTGCCTATGCCATCCTGGATATTTACCAGGTTGAGAAGAAATACGAAGATCAGATTGATTATTACGCCGACAGGGCCCTGTTATTAGATCCCAAACTTTCGCAGAGCCTCATAGCCAAAGCCACGTCTCATAATATCAGGGGAGAGTATGAGCTTGCACTTCCTTATCTGGAGAAAGCACTGGAGTACCATCCCAACTCCTCACGGGTGATTACTATCCTTTCGGATTACTATACCAGGTTTGTGCCCGATACAGAGAAGTACCTGGAGTATGCCCTGATGGGCATTGAGCTGGATATTACCGCACATGATTCAACGGATGCGGGCTATATTTACCTGCATTTGAGCAATGCCCTTATGCAAACTGGCTTTGTAAATGAAGCGGAGAAGTATATTGATCTATCATTGGAATACTATCCGGAAAACCTCTATTCTGAACTCTTAAGGGCCTGGATCATGCTGGCCGGAGACGGGGATCTCCTGCAGACCAGGAAGCTCTTGGTTGAGGCGCTGCAGAAGGATACATCCAGGTATGATATTATGAAGGATCTTGGTGTGATCTGCTATTTCTTGCAAGATTATAAATGTGCCTATAGCTATTTTCGCCGAACGTTTGAGATTACGGATGCGCAGGGCCTTAATATGTACCGCGGTGAAAAGGGGAAAATGGGACTGATTCTGTCAGAACTGGGAATGACAGAAGAGTCTGAAGTATATTTTCAGGAATACCTTGAGTTTGCCGAAAACGATCAATCCATCTACAGGGGCCTGAGCCTGGCAGGGTATTATTCCTACATGGGCAATACAGAGAAGGCCATTGAATACATGGATCAGTTTTCCCAACAGGAGAAATATCCATACTGGTACGTTCTGTTTCTGGGAATGGATGATCCCCTATTCGAAAACGTAGATGACCTACCTGAATTCCAGAAGATACTAAGAGAGATAGA
>JAOZUK010000278.1 GCA_029938715.1 Bacteroidales bacterium
AGCAGGAATGAGACAACGGACTTTTCTTTTAATAGTACTCTCGATCATCGCTACCGGTATGGCAGCCCAGGAACGGGTGGGTCATGATACCCTGCAGGTGATGGATTATGAGAATCCCAAAGAGTATGTGATTGCAGATGTGACGGTGAGTGGCATCGAGTTTATCCAGAAGGAGGTTTTGATCAGCCTATCGGGTCTGAAGAAAGGAAACACCATCACCCTTCCAGGGGATGAGGTCACCGATGTGCTGAAAAAATTCTGGAGCCAGGGACTCTTTTCCGATGCAAGCATTACAGCCTCAAAGATAGAGGGCGATAGCATCTGGCTGGATATCTATCTCACCGAGCAATCGCGCATGTCGCGACTCACCCTGACCGGGATCGGAAAATCCGAAACCCAGGATGTGAGGGAGAAGATCAACTTAAGGAATGGTCAGCAGGTCACGGCTGACATCATGGATAACACGCAGCGGATTATCCGGGATCACTTCAAAGAGAAGGGTTTCCTCAATTGCGAGACCTCCATTGTACTTACCGATGATACCCTGAGGGTGAATATGGTACAGATGGAGATCTTTGTTCGCAAGAATGAACGGGTGAAGATCAATGAGATCTTCTTTATCGGAGCTGACAATTTCAAGCACACAGTTCTCAAGCGCAAGTTGAAGGATACAAAGCAGGTAAGCATCAATTTCTTCAAAGCCTCCAAGATGGTGGCTGATTCTTATAAGGCGGACAAGAAGTTGCTGATAGATTTCTATAATGAAAATGGATTCAGGGATGCACAGATTGTCTCCGATTCCATTGCAGTGATTCCTGATAACAGGGGCCGGCTTGAGCTTTACCTCACCATCAAAGAGGGGAACAGGTACCACTTTGGGGATATAGAGTGGATCGGGAACACCAAATTTCCGGCCGAATTGCTAAATGCGGTGCTGGGAATCGAGAGGGGAGATATATTCGACCAGAAAGTATTGGACGAACGCCTCTTTATCGACGAAGACGCGGTGAATGGGGTCTATCTGGATAACGGGTATCTCTTTTTCCAGCTTACTCCTGTGGAGGTAAGCGTGGATGACGATACCATCGATTATGAAATGCGCCTCTATGAGGGTGAGATAGCCACTGTGAACAGTGTGATCATTAAGGGAAATACGCGGACCAACGAGCATGTGATCAGGCGGGAGTTACGCACCATGCCCGGTGATAAATTCAGCAAGTCGGAGCTGATCCGTACAGTGAGGGAACTGGCCAACCTGGGACACTTCGATCCCGAGCAGATTGAGCCCAATCCCATTCCTAATCAGGCCGATGGGACTGTGGATATTGAATATCGACTGGTGGAACGCGCCACCGATCAGCTGGAGGTATCAGGAGGATACGGAGCTGGAATGCTGGTGGGTACCATTGGTATCCGATTCTCCAATTTTGCAGCCAGCAGAATTTTTGATCCTAAAGCATGGCGACCGGTGCCTTCGGGCGACGGACAGACCCTGTCATTGAGGGCCCAGACCAACGGTAAAGTGTATCAATCTTACAATTTTTCCTTTGTAGAACCGTGGTTCGGAGGAAAGAAACCTAACTCCTTCTCAGTCTCGGGTTACTATTCCAAGATGAACCGGAATCCTTATGCCATCTGGCAGGGAGGGGATGCCATCAAAGATGAGTACTACTCGGTAACTGGTTTTACGGTTGGACTTGGAAAAAGGCTTACCTGGCCCGATGACTTTTTTACCCTCTATAATGCGTTCTCGTACCAGCGATACAAGGTGAAGGATTATCCGGGATTGTTCCTGGTGGACAATGGATTTTTTAACAACTTCAGTTATACCATTACCCTGGGCAGGAACTCACAGGATCAGATTATCTATCCCAGGAGGGGTTCCAACCTGAGTGTGAGCCTTCAGATCACCCCCCCTTATTCCTTATTCAATCCGGGTGTGGATTATGCCAATATAGGAGATGGTGATAAGTATAAATGGGTGGAGTACCATCGCTGGATGTTTAAGGCCGACTGGTACCATGCCCTCATCGGTGACCTGGTTCTTATGGCAAGGTTGCACTGGGGATGGCTGGGACACTACAACGATGACATTGGTCCATCACCCTTCGAAGGCTTCGACCTGGGTGGGGACGGTCTTTCGGGGTATAACCTTTATGGACGGGAGACCATTGCACAGCG
This sequence comes from Bacteroidales bacterium, assembly GCA_029938715.1. Taxonomy (GTDB): domain Bacteria; phylum Bacteroidota; class Bacteroidia; order Bacteroidales. Next base: position 2,182 of record JAOZUK010000278.1, read on the forward strand.
TGGTTACCCCAACCGGAGTCTGACTCCAACGGTAGACGGAAACAAGTCGGGTAATGTATATACCAAGTATACACTGGAACTGAGGTACCCGGTTTCGCTGAATCCATCAGCCACCATCTTTGTACTCGCCTGGCTTGAGGCAGGAAATGCCTGGTACAGCATCGCTGAGTTTAATCCGTATAATACCAAGCGTGCTGCAGGATTAGGAGTGCGGGCCTTCCTTCCCATGTTCGGACTGCTTGGGATCGACTGGGGCTGGGGATTTGATCCTTATCCCGGATCCAGTGGTATCAGTGGCTCACAGTTCCACTTCACCATCGGTCAACAGTTCTAATATTAAAGGATTTACCATTTTGGTACGGAGTTTGAACTGCATAGCATAGAAAAAACCAAAAAAGAGCATATACCATGAAAAAATTAGCAGCAACTACTTTGGCCCTTCTTCTCTTTATGGGTGTGGCCATTGCACAGAAGTTCGCTTTTGTTGACTCGGACTACATTCTTCAGAACATCCCTTCCTACAATGCGGCTCAGACCGAGCTTGATAAAGTTTCGGAGACCTGGGAAACAGAGGTGGCGGCGGAGTATACCGAGATTGAGACCATGTATAAGACCTACCAATCTGAGCGTGTATTGCTTACTGATGATATGAAGAAGCAGAGGGAGGAGGAGATCCTTACCAGGGAGCGTCAGGTAAAGGAGCTTCAGGCCAAATATTTCGGACCTGACGGCGATCTGTCCAAAAAACGCCAGGAGCTGGTGAAACCCATCCAGGACGCCATATATAAGGCGGTAAAGGAACTTTCGGCTGTAGGCAGCTACGCAGTGATTTTCGACACTGCTTCGGGGGCCTCCATCCTCTACTCAAATCCCCGCTATGATTTGAGTGACGAAGTACTTGAAAAGCTAGGTTATAAGAATTAAGGTTTTTTATAAAGTCAGTATTGTAATCATAAAAAACATTATGTACGTTTGTAGCGCTTTTGCGCAAACAATCAGTTAAATACGCAATAACACACAATGGAAAATTCTTCAGGAAAATTCCAACAGACCTTAAATAATTTAAACAATTTCGAATGAAAACGATGAAACGAATGACCCTGGCAATGGGAATACTCTGTATGACCTTTGCACTCCACGCACAGAAGTTTGGCCACATTACTTCAGAGCAGTTGCTCCAGTCCATGCCCGAATATGATACCGCACAGTTGCAAGTGCAGGATTTAAGGCAGCAATACGACCTTGAGATTGAACGTATTCAGGTAGAGATCAACAAGAAGATTGAAGAGTTCAACCAGACCGAAGCCGCCCTGAGCGACCTGATTAAAGAAGCCAAAGCTTCTGAGATCCAGGAGATGCAGGTTCGCCTTCAGAATTTTGCCCAGACCGCACAACAGGACCTGCAGCAGCAGAGTATGGTAATGATCCAGCCGGTAATGGATAAGGCGCGTAAAGCCATTGACGAAGTAGCCAAAGAAAATGGACTACTCTATGTATTTGACCTGAGTCAGGGAAACCCTGTCTATGTCTCCGAAGAGAGCATGGATATGCTTGAGCCTGTAAAAGCTAAGCTGGGGCTTCAATAAATTGAAGCCAGTAGAAAGTAAAAAGTAGAACGTATAAAGAGGCTTTCTGCAAAAAGAGATAGGATGGGATTGTGAGGAATTCTTTACTTCATGATCCCATTTTTTTGTACCTTCAATTCTGAGATCTCGATGAGATCGTCAGATATAATTTATTGATAAAATGGGAAAGAGTAATCCGATAGGTCTGTTTGATTCGGGAGTGGGAGGACTTACCGTAGCACATGCATTGCATACCATGCTCCCCTCGGAGCAGCTGATCTATTTTGGAGATACAATCCATCTTCCCTATGGCGATAAGTCGAAGGAGGCCATTCTTCACTATTCGCTGGGTATCGCCGATTTCATGCTGGAGCAGAAGTGCAAGGTGATCCTGATTGCCTGCAACAGCGCCTCGGCCAATGCTTTTGAAGAGGTGAGGGAGCATGTGGGTAAAAAGGCCGTGGTGATGAATGTGATCGATCCGGTGGTAAGCCAGGTCTGTGCTGATTCCGAAAAGATCGTAGGAATCATTGGAACCAAAGCCACCATCGATTCGGGTACCTATGAGCGAAAGATCAAAGAGACCCTGGCTGGTACCTCCCGCAAAATCGAGGTAAACTCACTGGCCACACCCCTGTTTGTCCCCATGATTGAGGAGGGCTTTGTATTTGATGATATCTCCAATGCAATCATTCGCTCCTACCTCTCCCGAAGTGATCTGCAGGAAATTGAGTCGCTGGTGCTGGGATGCACCCACTATCCAATTATCCGAAACCAGATCAGCCGCTATTTAAATTTTCAAGTCAATGTACTTGATACCGCCCAGATCGTGGCGAAATCCGTCCAAAAATTCCTCACCGAAAACGACCTCTTGAGCCCCAAACCTGCCGGAGTAAACCAATTCTATGTCTCCGACTACACCCCTTACTTCGAGGTGATCGCCAATATGTTCTTCAACGAGAAGATACATTTAGAGAAAAGGAATATATGGT
>JAOZUK010000778.1 GCA_029938715.1 Bacteroidales bacterium
ACCACATTGAAATAACCATTGTAGTTCACCCTGGTTACAAAATCAAAACTGCCAGGATCCATCTCCTCAATGCCTCCTGCCTTTAATACTCCCGCGTTACTGATCATTACATCCAGTCCACTGAATTCCAGAACAGTCTCGTAGATCGCATTGGAGACCGATTCAAGGCTGGTCACATCGGTCTTTACAAAGTATGCACGATTAGTCGTCTTCTGGCTATTCAGGTCTCCTGCCACAGCTATCCCGGCTGCCTCATTGATATCCATCAGAACTATATTGGCTCCTTCACTAAATAATTGCCTGGCAATTCCTTCACCGTAACCCATGGCCCCACCGGTAATGGCTACGATTTTATTATTAAGAAGCTTTTGCTCCACTTTCGACTTATTGGCCGAAAGAGCCAGCAGACCCAGTTCTTCGATGAAAAGATACTCCCCCACATCGTTCTTCGCTTTCTCTACTTCCACCAGTAGCTCTTCTGTATCTCCTTTAAAGACAGAGATGTTGCGTCCCAATCTTACCGAAATTTTTTCCGGATCAGTTTCACTCAACTGATCCAAGGGAACAAAACTCCCACTCTTAAGACTATTGGAAGACATGATCATCCTGATTGCAGGGACCAACTCTAAAATGCGTTCCTTACTGGATTCCATAACTAGTTATCGGTTAATGAAGGATTATAGGTATTGAAATAGTATTGAAAAATGGCCCGACCAAGCAGTTCCATCTTCTCCCTTGACGGCCTTTCATAGCCCGTACCTTCCTTAACAACCAGGTACTGGTGAGCGGCCATATAAGCGGCCCCAAGGAATGTAATCTTCATCAGAGAATCGTCCAGGGGTACATCCCCCTTACAACTTACCCTGAGTGGACCCAGCTTGGAGGTGTTGTGTTCTGTACCAAATGAGACAATAAATCCCTCCTTATAGAAGAACTCTGCATACTCTTTTAGTATTTTAATGTCATTCCTCAATGGAATAAACTCAATGGAATAGAATCCCCTGGTCTCCAGCACTTCCAGCAATCGTTCCTTTCCATTTTCAAATTCTGTGATCTCCCCTCCTGTACCATCCAGCAACAATGGGTAAGTTGGAATACCGCCGGCATCTCTGATAATTTGCACGATCTCCTCCAATGGAAGAAATGCTTTATCATCTTCAGGCACAAATGCGGGTGCGCCAGACTTTAAAAGTTTGGCTCTCAGTTCATCTTCAGTTCCGGCAATATCCTCTCTTCGCTTGGTAAATGACTGGCCTCCGTAGATTTTAGTAAGGATCTCATAATACAACATGTCATCGGCAGCAAGCTTTGAAAGTTTCAAACGAACCATCTTGGCCA
>JAOZUK010000279.1 GCA_029938715.1 Bacteroidales bacterium
CTTGAGGAGTCATGAATTCCGGAAAACCTGGATCACGCAGAAAGAAGATCATTCTCTATTACTTCCTGGGGGTTGTGCTGCCGGGTATTATCCTGGGATACATGGCCTTCCGGGGTATCCGTAACGACCAGGTCCTTCGAGAAAAAGATGGCCAGGAAAAGCTCGAAACCAGCAGCCAGACTTTCTTTTCTGAGATAGACTCCGATCTTGGAAGGTTCATGGTTGAACAAACTTCGGATTCGATAGTTTACGGCACCAAAAAAAATGATCCTTCAATTCTTATTCTCTTCGTCAAAGATTCGACAGGTGTAAAAAAGCTGATCTCCCATCAGCTGCTCTATCCTCCTGCAGAATTGCTTACCAGCGAGCCTGACCGCATCAAACCCTCTTCTCTCCTCAAAGAAGGTCAGAGGCTCGAGTTTGCCGAACAAAGAATTTCTGAGGCTCTCAGGTTCTATAAAGAAAGGATCCTCAATACAACTGATCCGGAAGAAAAAAAGGAGGCGCTGGTGGCTTCAGCCCGGCTATATAATAAAATGAACCAGCCGGAAAGGGCAAAAGCCATATATGAAGATATCCGGAAGGATTACCAGGGAGGCCTTTTGAATGGCCGGATACCTCTGGAACTTATATCTGGGCTAGAAATAGTGAAAATAAATCAGGCTGAAGGACAAAAGGATGAATTGAGTCTCAATTTACATAAATCCCTGGAGCAGTTGCTTCATCCTGACTGTGAGTATGATGCAAACCAGTTTGAAATGTTTTACCAATCCTTCAAAGAGATCATAAATGAGCCGGATGACGTTACTGACTCTCTGATTAGGAAGTTGGAAGCCCAGAGATCCAGAACTGATTACTTGATCAAGTTTCTTAGCGGACCGGAGCTTATTGCTCCCAGCGGTCAGTATCAGTATGGAAGCAGCAATAATATGACCTACAGCGTTCCTGTTACATCAGGGGATCTTCAAGCCATTTATTTAACAGCTGAAGGGAATAATGATAAACGATCCGTTATGGTGATCGATTTTCCGGTTCATATGAAGTCTGTAGCGGAAAAGCTTGCAAGAAAAATTGATCCGGATTCTACGCTAAACTTAAAGATTGAAGCTTTTGACGGAGATCTTATCCTTTCAAGAGTTATAACAGATGAAACAGGGTATCTTTCTTTCCCATTCCCCGAAAATCTTCCGAAATGGAAACTTCTGCTGAGTGAAAACAGACCAGGATTTATGACAACATTAATGAAAGCCGGAAGCGGCATTTATCTTTTTGCGTTTATCCTGATCGTACTACTCATGCTGCTGGGTTTTGTGTTTATCCTTTATACCCTCAATGTTGAACTCAGGCTGAATAAATTAAAATCGGAATTCATCTCCAACGTGTCGCACGAATTGAAAAGTCCGCTCACCTCTATCCATATGATGACCGAAATGCTTCATCACAACCGGGTAGAGAATGAAGAGCGCAAAGCGGAGTATTATTCGGCGATGCTCGAGGAGAGTGAGCACCTGAGCCATCTGATAGAAAATATCCTTGATTTTTCCAGGATAGATGAGGATCGCAAGAAATATGAATTTATTGATCTCGACCCGGATAAACTCATCCGGGAGTTTATTAAATCAATTCGGGAAATGATCAGGGAAACAGGTTTTGAAATCAGCTACAGCTGCCCAAATAAGGTATCGGTCTTCCGGGCTGAGAGGAATGCTATTCTCCAGGTCTTGTATAACCTGGTTGACAATGCAATAAAATTTTCTGGAACATCCAGAAAAATTGATATAAATCTGCTTTTTAACGATAATGAAACACAGCTTTCGGTGAGGGATTACGGAATAGGTATTTCCATAAAAGACCAGGAGAAGATATTTGAACGCTTCTATCGTTGCGGGGAATCACAGCAATCGGGGATCAGGGGAAGCGGTATCGGGTTGACAATTGTGAAGAAGATTGTTGAAGACCACGGGGGATACTTGACCCTTGACAGCAGACCGGGTGAAGGAAGTATGTTCACTGTTAGGATTCCGGTGGGTGAAACTTAAAAGATACTGAGCAGTAAACATTTAACAATAAACGCAGGTATTACTAATGAAAAAAATCCTGATAATCGAGGATGCCCGTAACATCCGGATGGCCCTGGAGGATGACTTTACATTTGAAGGTTACAAGGTGGAGACTGCCTCCACAGGTCCGGAAGGGCTTGAAAAAGCACTGGACCTGGACCTGGATGTCATCCTCCTCGACCTGATGCTGCCGGAGCTTGACGGTCTTGAGATATGCAAGGAATTACGGCGGCGCAATATCGGTACTCCGATCATCATGCTGACGGCCAAGAGCCAGGAATTCGACAAGGTGCTGGGCCTTGAGCTTGGGGCAGACGATTATATAACAAAGCCATTCAGTACATTCGAGCTTCATGCCCGTGTGAAAGCCCTGCTGCGCCGGTCGGAGATCAGGGATCAGCAGACCGCTGCAACATGCATTCAGCTTGGCCCGTTTGAGCTGGATCCTTCGAAATATGAATTCACAAAAAATGGCGAATCTGTTCAGCTCACTACGATCGAGTTCGACCTCATGAAAATGTTGATGCAGCATGCCGGACATGTACTCAAACGCGATGATATTCTCAGCAGCATCTGGGGCGAGGAGGTTTATATTACATCAAGGACCGTGGATACTCATATTGCCAATCTGCGCAAGAAAATAGAGAATGATCCGGATCAGTCACACTGGATAACAGGCATAAGGGGGGTGGGATACAAATTCAATACTCACGGTTCTTCACCTGATCTTAACCAAACTTAACGCCATCTTCAGTGGCTTAACAATGGCCCATGGTACTTTTAAAAAAAAAGAATTTGAACCATGAAAACACGAGTTTTATTGATGATCGCTCTGGTGTTTCTGACCTGTTCCGTTTCGGCACAGGAAAACAAGGCATCGGTAGCACTTACAGCAGCAATTTATGAAGAAGAAGTAAGGGGCAACCTTGATAAAGCAGCTGAACTCTGCCTGGATATTCTTAAGAAATATCCTGATGACCGTCCGGTGGCTGCTAAAACTCTTTACCATCTCGGATTGATCAATGAGAAAATGGGTAAACAAAAAGCTACTGAATATTTCACCCGCCTGGTTAACACGTATCCCGATCAGATCGAAATGGTAGCGCTCGCAAAGGGAAAGCTGGCGGTACTTAGCAGTCCCAGTCCCAGGACGCTAACGGCTCGCAGGCTGGAAAATCCGCCGGCCGATATCTCTATGTATGGAGCGGTCTCCCCGAATGGACGATATCTTTCCTATTGGGATTGGCGTACTGGAGATCTCACCCTGCGGGAATTGCAAACAGGGAAAGATCGTCCCCTTACAGACGAGGGAACCGAAGGAGATGAAAATGCGACTGATTACCAATCGGTGGGGGCATCTGTGTGGTCAGCCGACAGCAAACAGGTTGCTTATATCTGGCAGATTCAAGATTCGGTGAGCGAGCGTATTGAATTGAGAATGGTCGGTATCGAGGGGGGTAAACCCAGAGTGATTACTCAGATAGCTGAAGCCAATGAAATGTGGAACTTGTCCTGGTCACCCGACGGGAAATATATTGCAGCCTCAGTTTCACAAAGAAATGAGCCGGATCAGATTGTGCTGGTTTCCACTACGAATGGCTCTATCCGTGTGCTTTCAGATCTTGGGCAACAGATATTTCCTACGACGATTCGCTTCACATCTGACAGCCGCCACATCATCTTCGACCGCCTGACCGATGAGATGAATCCTGAGCGTGACATCGTTGTGATGAATATTGACACAGGGCAGGAATCAGAACTCATCCAACATCCCGCCGATGATTATCTGCTTGGCTATTCAAAGGATGGCCACTGGCTCATTTTTGCCAGTGACAGGACAGGGGATCTCGGCCTGTGGGTTGTTAGCCTCTCCGGTACAAAAATCCTAGGAGAACCGAGCCTAATTAAGCCCGGTATTGAGCGCATTCTTCCCGTAGGCTTAACAAGCGAAGGCGCCCTTTACTATGGAGTGGTGAGGGCAACAGAGGATGTCTTTGCTGTCGACCTCGATCCCACGACGGGCAAAGTCACCAGCCCTCCCAGGAAGTTGGTAGAGTCCTATGAAGGAGGAAATTTCACACCATCCTTCTCCCCTGATGGGAAATATCTGGCCTATGCATCCAGGCGGGGCAACTCTCCATATCCTACCAATGTCGGAAATGCCCTGTGCATTCGAACGCTCGATACAGGGAAGGAGCAGGTTTTCTACAGAGAATTCTGGCGGATGGGGCTCAGATATATTATTGTGGGCGACTGGTCCCCTGATGGCAGATATATAACCTTTGGTGGTTCTACAGGTAATTCAGAGTATGGTATATATAGTATCCAGCTTAAAACAGGTGAGATAAAGCGAATATATCTCTGTGGCCCGGATGAACGTCTCTTGGGAGGGGCATACGGTCCTGATGAGAAGGGTTTCTTTGCACGTACTAAATTAGATGCCGGCATCTCTCAGATTGTTGTTCGTGACCTCCAATCTGGTGAGGAGAAGGAACTATTTCGTTACCCGCAGGTCGAAAGAGGAATTAGAACTACACTGTCTCCGGACGCTCAAAGGCTCTGCTTTTCAAATGCAGGATGGGGTGGGATAAGATCCCTGAATATCATGCCGGCCTCTGGAGGAGAGGTAAAAGAGATATGGAATTTCGGAGAAATAGAAAGGGG
>JAOZUK010000779.1 GCA_029938715.1 Bacteroidales bacterium
ATATCCTGATGAGAAAATAGAAGTACATCTATGAGACAGCCCGGTATAAAACAGCTCTATCAACACTTCCTTGAATCCACGGGAATATGTACCGATACCAGGCAGAAGGTTGAGGATTCCATATTCTTTGCGCTCAAAGGGGAGAATTTTGATGGCAATGGTTTTGTGGAGGACGCAATCAGCAAAGGTTGCAGGGTGGCTGTAACTGAAAGAAAGGAGTTGGATGGAGCTCCCCGCATTCTTGTTGTGGCTGATGCCCTGAAGACCCTGCAGGACCTGGCCGGTTACCACCGGAGGAAGGTCTCTCCAAAGGTGATGGCCATAACGGGCAGCAATGGAAAAACCACTACCAAGGAGCTGGTCAACGCGGTGTTAAGTGCTGCCTATCCGGTAGGGGCCACCCGGGGAAACCTGAACAACCACATTGGGGTTCCCCTCACACTCCTTTCATTGCAAGAGGAGCAAATTGCCATTGTGGAGATGGGGGCCAATCATCCGGGTGAAATCGCAGAGCTTGCCCGTATTGCCGCGCCCGATCTGGGTATGATTACCAATGTGGGGAAGGCCCACCTGGAGGGTTTTGGCGACCTGGAAGGCGTATTGAACGCTAAGGGTGAACTCTATGATTATCTGGCCGGACATGGAGGAAAAGCCATTATTGATGGACACGACCAGGTGTTACTGGATAAGGCAGGATTGACCGGTGTGGAATCGCTGGTGGTGGGAGCCGGTAGGGATCTGCCGGTTTCGGCCCGAATTCTAAACCAGACCCCATTCCTGGAGATTGAGCTGGAGGTAGCCGGTGTGAGTTACACCATCTCCACCAGGCTGGTGGGCGCATATAACCTTCAGAACATACTCCTGGCAGCAGGTACGGGATTTTATTTTGGAATTGACCCCAGCCTCATTGCAGATTCTATAGGGGGCTATGTTCCTCAAAACCAAAGGTCCCAACTTGTAAAAGGGGAGCATAACCACCTGATACTGGACTCCTATAATGCCAATCCCAGTAGCATGCGTGAAGCCATCAACGGATTGATAAACTATGCCTCTCCTCCCACCATGCTGATTCTGGGCGATATGGCTGAACTGGGGGATGCTTCGGACCATGAACACAGAGAGCTGGTCAGGTGGATTGGAACGCTAAAGCTGGATCGTGTTTTGCTGGTGGGACCAAACTTCAGCAAAGTGTGTGAACCATCTTTCGGGTTTATTGTTTTCAGGGAGAGGACGGATCTGGAGGTCTACCTGAATGAAGAGAAACCCTCAGGTTATCATATCCTTGTAAAGGGAAGCCGGGTAATGGAATTGGAACGGTTGAAACCGCTGTTAGT
>JAOZUK010000280.1 GCA_029938715.1 Bacteroidales bacterium
AAAAGGAGGATGAGTAAGTGATCCAGGACTATCTTATCTTAAGTATCATTCTCTTCTGCATTGGTATAATTGGTGTCGTTTCCAGGCGGAACGTACTGATTGTATTCATGTCAATAGAACTCATGCTCAATGCAGCCAACCTGGCGTTCATTGCCTTTTCAAGGTTTCACGTAAGCATGGACGGTCATGTACTGGCAATGATGGTAATGGCGGTCGCTGCAGCTGAAGCAGCATTGGCTCTTGCAGTTGTAATCCTGCTTCACAAGCATAAAGGCAAACTGGACAGCAACGTATTCAGCTTGTTAAAAGGGTGATTTCATGGAACATACAGTAAGTTATCTCGGTTTAATCCCGCTGATTCCGCTCATAGGTGCATTAGTTCTTGGAATAATGCACATTGACACCTGCACCAGGCGCAGACTCCCGGAGAAACTCTATGGGGTCCTTGCCTGTATCGGCCCGGTGCTCACCTTCGTTTATGCTCTGGTGGTTTTCTTTCAGCTCAAGGGTATGGATCCCGATTCAAGATATCTCACCCATGACGCTTTTACCTGGTTCAGTGTCGGTGACCTCCACGTCAGCATGGGTTTTCTGGCTGACCCTCTCAGCTCTTTAATGCTCCTCTTTGTCACCTTTATCGGTTCACTTATCCATATTTACTCCGTGGGGTATATGGCTGGAGATGAAAATTTCGGTAAATTCTTCTCCTATATGAATCTCTTTCTCGGCTCCATGATAATCCTGGTGCTCGCCAGTGGCCCTGTAGTGATGTTTATCGGCTGGGAAGGAGTAGGGCTCTGCTCTTATCTGCTGATCAGCTTCTACAGTAAAGATACCGACAACGTGCTGGCCGGCAATAAGGCCTTTATTGTCAACCGCATAGGTGATCTCGGTTTTGTGCTCGGCATCGCCCTTCTCTTCTGGGCTATCGGTTCAGGAGGGTTCGACTACCTCGCTCTTAGAGAAAACGCTCATCACCTCGCGCCAACCATTGGTCTTGCCGTCTGCCTGTTATTCTTTATTGGTGCCTGTGGCAAATCAGCGCAGATACCTCTCTTTGTCTGGCTGCCTGATGCCATGGCTGGTCCGACACCGGTTTCAGCTTTAATCCACGCTGCTACCATGGTTACCGCCGGTGTCTATATGGTTGCCCGTTTCAGCTTTATTTATGCCCATGTGCCCCTTGCCGGGTCGATCGTTGCCTGGACCGGAATACTCACAGCCCTGCTTGCAGCCATCTTTGGCATGTTTCAACGGGATATCAAGAAGATACTTGCCTACTCAACGGTGAGCCAGCTCGGTTATATGTTCGCCGGAGTCGGGGTCGCCGCCTATTCGGCCGGTATTTTTCATGTTTTCACCCACGCTTTCTTCAAAGCACTCCTCTTTCTTGGAGCAGGCGCCGTTATCTATGCCCTCCACCATGAGCAGGACATCTGGAAGATGGGTGGCTTAAAAGAGAAAATGCCAAAGACCTACTGGACGATGCTCATTGGTGCTTTAGCCCTTGCCGGCTGTCCACCTTTTGCCGGCTTTTTCTCTAAAGATGAAATTCTCTTCTCCGCCCTTGCAACCGGCCATACCGGAATCTGGCTCATTGGTGTAACCGTTGCCGGAATGACTGCCTACTACAGCTTTCGTATGATATTCCTGGTCTTCCACGGTTCACCTCGGAACAAAAAAACTTTTGATGAAGCAAAGGACGCACCCGGCGTAATGACCATTCCGCTCATCATTCTTGCAGCTGGGGCCCTTTTAGCCGGTTTTCTCAATCTTCCCTCCATTTTTGGCGGCAATCTCAACGTTTCCCACTGGCTGGCGCCAAGTCTTGCCGATCACCACCCCCATGTCGGTATTTCGATTGAATTACTTGCAATCGGTGCCAGTGTAGTCGCTTTTGCCATTGGAATAACAGTGGCTTACAGGAAATTTGGCCAGGGTGCAGATGAACCTGAGTACAGTGGATTTGCAGAATTCTGTTATAATAAATTCTATATTGATGAACTGTACCATGCTGTTTTAGTTAAGCCATACAAGGCTATTGGCTCTGTTATCTGGAAATCTCTTGAGCCGAATGTAACAGATATTCACGTTAAGATCGCTTCATGGTTGTACCAGAAGGCTGGTACGGCTTTTAAAGTTTTCCAGGTTGGCTATGTCCGGGTCTATGCTATCTATATGGTCATAGGTTTGAGTATTATGAGCCTGCTTCTTTCTCAATCGCTCAATTAGGTATAGGGTACAAGAATGTTTGAATATGTCCTTTCAGTCATGATCTTTTTACCTATCCTTGCCGGACTGGTAATGTTATTTTTCCCTATCAGTAAAGGAATTGCCAGAATCGCAGGATTCATTGTCTCCATCGTTATCCTCGTCCTCGGAATTGAACTGTTTCTCGGATTTTCCGGCACAGGAACCATGGAGTATGTTGAACAACGCAGCTGGATTGAATCCCTTGGAATCAGTTACAGCCTCGGCATTGATGGTATAAGCCTTCTGGTACTCTTTACCTGTGCAGTCCTCTTTCCAATAATTTTTGTCGTTTTCTCAACCCGCTCCAAAGGATATTACGCAAATCTGCTGATAGCCCAGGGAGCCATGCTTGGTGCAATCTGCTCCACGGATATAGTGCTCTTCTATATCTTCTGGGAAATCATGCTGCTGCCGATCTTCTTCATGATAGGTCTCTATGGAGGGGAGAAAAGACTCCCGGCAACCATCAAAATCACTATTTATACTATCGCCGGATCATTGCTGATGCTGGCCGCACTTGTCTATGTTGGTGTTTCGCACCATGCCCAGTTCGGTGAATGGAGCTTTAATATTGTCGATTTAGGCAGACTCGACTTATCCGGCGGCTTTGCGGTACTCGCTTTCATTATGTTTATGCTGGCTTTTGCCATTAAAATACCGCTCTTCCCCTTCCACACCTGGCTTCCCGATGCCTATACAGAGGCGCCGACATCAACAACCTTTGTCCTTTCCGCAATCATGGCAAAGATAGGTGTCTACGCCGTGGTCCGCTTCGTTATTCCAGTATTTGAGATAGAGTTTGCCCGTTATGCGCTGATCCTGTCCCTTTCAGGAGTAGTAGGCATGATGTACTGCGGATTAGCTGCAATCGCACAAAAAGATATTAAGCGAATGCTCGCCTTCTCCTCGGCATCCCATATGGGCATAATTGCTCTTGGTGTTTTCTGCATGAATGTACAGGCATTGACGGGGAGTCTCTTCCAGATCGTAGCTCATGCGACCAGCACAGGTATTCTCTTCCTCTTCGTCGGGCTTATTGAAGAGAGAACGCAGACTCGCACGATCGGGGATCTCGGCGGTATCGCCTATCGCGCACCAATTTTTGCCACCTTTTTTGCTATCGCCATGCTGGCTTCCGTCGGTCTTCCCGGAACCAGCGGCTTTATCGGAGAATTTCTTATAATTCTGGGCGCTGTTAAATTTAACATATTTGTCGGTGCCTTTGCCGGAACTGCTATTATCATTGGTGTCTGCTATATGCTCTGGATGTTTCAGAGGGTCTTTTTTGAAACAGCTAACGAGCGTACTGAGAATTTTAAAGACCTCAATCTTGTTGAAACTCTTACCTTTCTGCCGGTCATTCTGCTTATAATTTTCATGGGCATCTACCCGCAGCCCTTCATTGACAGGATCGAACCGGCTGCTCAGCAGCAGATTGCCAAATTTTACTCCATAGACCAGACAGACAGTACCGATACAATCGTCCAGACACCGGGACTCAAAAACCACAAGAACTAAGACAGGTTTACCATTATGAATGATTTTTTGTCCTTACTCCCTCTTATCATAATTTGTACAGGTGGAATTCTGTTAATGCTTGTATCCGCCTTTGAAAATTTTAAAGTTGAGAATGGCTCACTTGTGAGCATGGGATTTTGTGCTGCCGCTTTCAGTGTACAGCTCTTGACAGCCTGCAACCCGGAATCCGCCCTCTTTAGCGGAACATTCAATCACATGCTGGTTGCCAATGGTTTTACACAGGCAGCGGGCCTGGTTATCATCGGCTGTGGATTTTTCACCTCGATGAGCTGTCGAACGTATTTTAAGCATAACAATCCCTGCACTATGGAATTTTATGCCCTTATTCTTTTTGCAATAAGTGGCATGCTGCTGCTCACCCTGTCTCGAGAACTTATAACCACTTTCATCTCCCTTGAGATAATGTCTCTTGCAATCTATATTCTTGTCGGCTACGACCGTAAGAGAATAACTGCAACAGAGGCGCTGCTCAAATACCTGATACTTGGCGCCTTTGCAGGGGCTTTTTTCACCATGGGCACAGCACTGATCTATGGCGGCACGGGGAGTACTCAATTTTCCGGGATCAGCAATTTTATCTCCACACACTCGGCGGCAACACCTCTTCTGGTTGGCGGAGCATTTTTTATCCTTATCGCCTTCTTCTTTAAAGTGGCTGCCTTCCCATTTCATGCATGGGTAATCGACGTTTATGATGGTGCAGCTGCTCCTGTCACTGGTTTTATGGCTACCGCGCTTAAAGCTGCTGCATTCACAGTTTTTGCCAACTTTCTCGCTCTCAACGGTGCTTTCCAGAAAGAATGGGTTGATTTTCTTTTTTACATTGCCCTCTTTACCATGTTCGGGGGCAACCTGGTGGCCATTGGTCAGTCAAACCTGAAGAGAATGCTTGCCGCCTCAGGAATAGTCCATTCCGGA
>JAOZUK010000281.1 GCA_029938715.1 Bacteroidales bacterium
TCCTCTGGAGTTGTGGTAGTGAAACATCCGTACCAGCAGACGGCTATGATTTAGTCATCCTTAATGGCAGGGTTATGGATCCTGAAACTAATTTCGATGCGATTCGGAATGTGGGTATTAAGAACGGTATAATTGCAGCGATCACTGAAAAAGAGATTTCCGGTGAAGAAACTATTGATGCAGAGGGGCATGTCGTTTCGCCTGGATTTATTGATACACAAACACATTCGCATGGTAGTTTTTGGGGTGTTAAAGTGAGTCTGCGTGATGGTGTAACTACCCCAATGGATTTTGAAATAGGAGTCATAAATGTGGATAAATGGTATGCCGAAAGAGAAGGAAAATGGCCGGTAAATTTTGGTACCGTTGCAGCTCATGAGTATTACCGGATGCGTGTTCTGGATAATATGCCCCTGACCGATCCGCTTGATGTTTGGAGACTGGGTGAGATGCGTGGGGTATCCTACGATGAAAATGGCATTCCCGACTGGGCAGATACACAAGCTGATCTTGAACAACTGAATGCAATATGTGCAGGACTTGATGAAGAATTAAAAGTTGGGGCACTTGGTATTGGCTCAACCATGGGTTATATGCAGAATGGAGTGACTACCTTCGAGTTATATCAGGTTCAGAAGGTTGCGGCAAATTATGGGAGGGTTTTTGCTTCTCATGTTCGTTTTCTTGGAAATACAAAACCGCCAAATGAGGGAACTCTTGGAGCCCTGGAACAATTAGCCAATGGCATTGCATTGAATCAACCCTTGTTGTTAAGCCATAATAACAATTTTGGATGGTGGGAAGTGGAAGAGCGTTTAAGTGCACTTCGTGAGATGGGATACAACGTATGGTCGGAATATTATCCTTATACAGCCGGCTCTACAACCATTGGTTCTGAGATGCTGAAACCAGGTAATATTCAAGCAATTGGCTCCGACTATGAATATATGTTAAATCCTTCTACAGGAGAATTCATGAACCAGGAAGAATACGAACGCATTAAAGCAGAAGATCCAGGTTTTATGATTGTATTATTTCTTCCGGCACGCGAGGATTGGTTGAAAATGTGGCTTGAAGTACCTCATATGACAGTTGCCAGCGATGCCATGCCTCCGGTTGATGCAGAAGGAAATTATCTGAAAGGTGATGATCCATACGAGAAGTTCAGCGGCCATCCTCGTACTGTAGCTACGCATGCAAGGGTATTGCGATTATCTCGTGAAAACAATGTATCTCTTATGCATACTCTTTCTCAACTTACTTACTGGTCTGCCAAACATGTGGGCGATGCAGGTGTTGAATCGATGAAGGTACGCGGACGTATGCAGGAGGGAATGGTGGCTGATATTACCATTTTTGATCCTGAGACTGTGACCGATAATGCTGATTTTGCCAATGGCAAAAACGGTTTGCCTTCAACAGGTATTCCTTTTGTATTGGTCAATGGACAAATTGTTGTCAAAGATTCTAAATTTCAGGAAGGTGTTTATCCGGGAATTCCTATTCGTTATCCCAGGGAGGAGACAGGAAGGTTTGTAAAACTTGAAAAGGAATCATATCTGGACAGAATTTTAGGTAAAGATGTAGTTGATCTCCCGGATGAAACATTGGATTGTTGTTTTGGTAGTGCCGAAAACAGGCACCATAAGCATGTACAATAGGATTTCTTATGATTAATAAAGGTTCAATAATTGTGCTATTAATATTCTGTGCCGGTTTGTTACTGGCACAGGAACCCGAAAAGCAGGATACAATAAAACTTAAAGATGGTTTTGGGAGTCCAGACCAGGTTGACAACGCCCTCAAACAAAACCGCGAACCTAAACAATCAGTTTTTGATCTGGGATTTTTGCAAGGCTATTTCGATTGGAAGGATAGCCTGGCAAAAAGGACAGGTTTTAGCTATAATATTGACTATACCGGCGCTTATCTATGGGGCAGCGAAAGCCTGGATAATAATGATGCCGGGGGGGGCATGGTGAGGTTCTACTCCTCCTGGGATCTTGTGAATCGGGGAAAATCAAATAGTGGCGCCTTCATTTTCAAAGGATCACACAGGCACAAATATGGTGCAATATCGCTTCAAGAGCTGGGATTTGAATTGGGATATGTGGGTATGGAGTTGCCTCCTTTCAATGATGATAAATTCAGGTTGACCAATTTTTACTGGCGGCAGAGATTTTTAAACGATAGGATTTCCATGGTTTTTGGTTTGCTGGATGCAACAGATTATGAAGATGTGTACATGCTGGCAAGTCCCTGGAATGGATTTTTTAATCTGGCATTCAGTACGGGATCCCAGGCAATGTACCTGCCCAATGATGCAGCATTAGGAATAGCCATAGGTGCTTACATTACTGACAATCTGTACGCAATTGCAAATATCAGTGATGCTGGGTCCATGCCGACTCAACCTTTAGAGACCTTTAAAACCTTCTTTACGAACAATGATTATTTTAAAACCATTGAGATCGGATGGGTGAGCTCAAAAGAGAAATTCTATCACGATAATATCCACCTTAACTTCTGGCATTCAGATGGAAGCGATGTAACAGCATCACTTCCCGGCTGGGGATTTGTCTATTCAGCCACCCATTATTTTGGAAACAAATGGCTCCCATTTATCAGGGGTGGCTTTGCCAGAGACGGTGGCACCCTGCTGCAGAAATCATTGAATGCCGGGACAAGTTTTCAGAATAGTCAGGGGGGCAGTCAGCTTGGCGTAGCCTTTGGTTGGGGGCAACCCAATGAAACCACTTTCTCAGAAGGACTCAGAGATCAATACACATTAGAAATTTATTACCGTTTGCAATTATCCACAAGGATGGAAATTACCCCGGATTTGCAATTCTTAGTTCATCCCGCTTTGAATCCTGATGCTTCTTCCATATTTATGTGGGGAATCAGGGGCAGGTTGGTGTTATAAAAATAAGACCTTATAAACAATTGAATAAAATTAATCCGGAAAATCTCAGTCTAAGCATAAACCAAAGTTGGGTTCTTAATTTACTTATTATCATCCTCTTATTAATTAGTGCGAATAAGCCTATTGTAGCGCAATCACTGGGCAAGGATTCAACAGCTATTATAGGTGGTCCTGAAAATACGACCCAGGGATTAAAAAATGATCAGCACGATTATTGCATTTTTGAAGGTTCAGCTCAAATAAGGAAGTTGGATGACTGGAAAGCAAAATTGCATAACAATCATGGTTTATCATTTGGACTTTCCGCAATCATCATGTCTCAATATGCAAATAGTGTCTTAAATAGCACAAATAGCAGTTTTGGCGGTGTTTATAGGTTGATGGCAAGTTGGATGCTTGTTGGTCGAGGCACTGGACATACAGGTCGTCTGGAGCTTCGCGCCGAGAACAGATCGGCCATGCCAGGCTTTCTGTCAGGCATGCAGCTGGGAAATGAGGTTGGTATGGCTGCATTAAATCCGGGTTTTGGATATACACATAACTTTAGCCTTGATATTCCGGTTGTTAGCTGGGTGCAGGGTTTTAATAACAACCGTGCAGGTTTTGCCATTGGTCGATTAGGTTTTGATGCCTACCTGGACCCTGTTGCTTTTCAAACATTTTCGAGGGCATTTGTAAATCGTTCTTTTGTATTTACCCCGGCAACTCCCACAACAGGTATTGGTGCACTTGGGGCTGTGATAAAAGGTTTTATTACTGAGCAAATATGGCTTGGCGGTCAAATCTATGATGCAAATGCGACCAGTGGAACATTTAATACTGAAATATTTAAGGAAAATGAATGGCTTAGTGCTTTAGAGGTAGGATTTACACCATCTTTTAAGCGTCGAAAAACAGATAAAATTCAGTTCTCCTACTGGTTTAAGGATGCAAGAGAGGAAGCCGGAATTTCTAAAGGAAATGGTTGGCTGGTCTCTGCCACCTATGGTTTTGCAGACAGAATATTATCATTTGTGCGATTTGGAGGTAACAATGGTGGCGCGGGTATTGCAGCTAAGACAAGTGGCAGTGGAGGTCTGGAGTTTAAACCAAAACCGTTTCATGCCATCAGTATTGCCGGTGGATGGGCCCGACCCTCCGAAGAAACCTCGGGACCTGGTATTAGAGATGAATATGCTTTTGAGACCTCTTATGTGGCTCAACTATTACCTAAGATATCGCTCATGGCAGATTTCCAGTTCACATTAAACCCCACAAATAATCCAGCTGAGAATTCATCGGTTATAGTAGGATTACGTACTATAATTAATCTTTAGAATATAGAAAAACCAATTTGCATTATGAATATGAATAAGAATAGTTTAGCTAAAACAATAATCACTCTTATTTACGCGGGACTATTATTATCAATACATCCGTGTGCAACAGCGCAAACTCCAGATCCTGCAGAACCTGTCGATATGTGGGATCACTGGTTTGTGATGGGCAATAAGGTGGTATTTGGAGGGCAGGATAAGATCAAACACTCACACGAAATTCAGTGGCGGGCCAATAACAACCTGCAATCACTGGATCGCATTATGTATGAGGGAGTTTTTACTTATTCACCTAATAGTCACTGGGAAATCGTTCCGGATTTGAGGATAAGTATTATTTCCGGAGGAATAGAGTGGAGGCCGGGATTTGGTATCATATTAAAAAATTACCTTGGAAAACCAGAACAAAAGTTTAAAACCCAATTGGTGCACCAGGTGAAATGGCAGGCTGATATTTTTGATGA
>JAOZUK010000780.1 GCA_029938715.1 Bacteroidales bacterium
TTGGAAATTGAATCTCGACACTTTTAATGAAGAAATAGAAAACTACGTTTGCTAATAAATAGGGCTTCATACGGTGCGCAGCACCCAGTAATGAAGCCCAAGTTGAACTAGATCCCTGCGGAGTATTGCTTCTATGGGGATTGCATAATTTTTATCCGGGGTGTTTTCCGAACGATTTCTTCAACTTCTGGTTTTATTCTGTAAAATGATCATTGCATTTGGTTTTATTTCGGGTATTGGATCCGTTTTTCCGGTACCCTGGTCTGGTTTTTCAGTGTGTAGCTACATTTCAGACAATTCAATTCCTGCCCGCCTGAGCAGGTATCAATCTCAATCATTAAATTATTACCGTTGATACGAAAACCGGTGGTGGACGAATACGTGGCAGCGTAGCCACCTGAACCAGTTGACCCTTTTTACAGCAGGGACACTGGCGAACATCAATGCCCATAAGACGGGAGATACGCTCAGTGGTAGTCTCTACAGGCTTTATGACCATCTTCTTTTTATCATTCAGGATGGTGGTTCTGAAGCGTGTACTATAGATGCCATAGTAGCGTATCTTGACAAACCTCGATGGTAAGATGTGCAGACAAAACCGACGCAAGAACTCTTCTCCGGCAAGGGGGATCGTTTTTTCTTTACCCTGGTCCTGGTTGTCTTTGAGCATGAAGCGTACATTGAGGTCATCTATCTCCACAATGCGGTGGTTGCTGATGGCCACCCGGTGGATGTATTGTCCCAGATAACCCACCACATGTTCTGGCTTGCCGAGAGATGGTTCACAGAAAACCACCCAGGGTCTGCTCCATGCCTTTTCTATAGACGATCTGTATTGAGATAATAAACCACCTTTGGCAAGCTGACTCTTGACCCCAGTCATGAGCTTGCCCCGGAACTTTTCGCTTAACTGGCTTACCGGGTATAGATACTTCCCTTGCTTGCCGATATGCTTCATATCTCCACTCAGGGTGTAACCCAACGCAGGGATGATGCAATGGATATGCGGATGCAAACTCAGGTTCTGCCCCCAGGTATGAAGAACACAGATGGCTCCGCTCTCTACTGCGTAATGGCTATAGCCGAAAGAGCGCAATGTGTCCCACACAGCAGCAAACAGGTGCTTGTAAAACCATTTGCTATCCAGCATGCAAATACCATGGAGCGCCTCAGGAACGGTAAAGACAATATGATAATGGCTGACAGGATAAGCATGACTCATTCGATCCTCGACCCAGAATGTCTGGTTGGATCCCTGGCACTTTGGGCAGTGACGATTGCGGCAACTGTTGTAACTGATCTGATCGCTTCCACAATGGTCACACCGGTACT
>JAOZUK010000282.1 GCA_029938715.1 Bacteroidales bacterium
ACTGCTCCGCTTACACCAACTACTGCTACTTTCATATTATTACCAATTATAGGTTTGAAATGCAAAAATCGTAATTATTTCTATGAGTTTAGATGCGTTTTGATCATTATTTCACTCTTACCCCATCTTTTATTTGCTCAATACCATTTTAACTTCGAAAAGGATTCCTCTTTTGCTTCAGATGCCTGTCCGGGATTCGGATGGGAACAGGTACCGTCGACACGTTGGATCTGCTCAACAGAGCAGGCCATTGGGGGTAATTTTTCTCTGAAGCATGATTTTGATAATCCGGACAGTGGATGTGATTTCCTGGTCTTTTCGCATGACCGGATTGGTCCCTGGGACACACTGCAACTCTCCTTCAGGGTCAGGCATGGTTACACCCCAAGTTCGGCCAATAACTGGCAGATTGCCATTGGAGCTGAATTTTCCCGGGACCCAGCCCAGATTCAGAAGGGGATTGTGATTGGGGTCAATTTCACCGGATCGGATGACCTTGTTAAAATCTGGAATATTGGGGATGGAAAACCGCAGGAAATATGTGTCACCTTTCTGAATTATCAGGAGGTGGTAGGGATTCAGAGCGCACCTGTTTTTAAACTGGTATGGCAACCCGGTGGAGTACTTAAACTCTATTATGCCGATGACCCTTCCATTCAGGAGCTGGTAGAAATAGGATCCTGTGGGTTGGCTCAACTACCTCAGGGGCAGCAACTGGTGGTTCGTTATGCTTACAGTGCGGCCCGGGACCGCTGTCTGTGGCTTGATGATGTGGTCCTTGAAGGAAGTTTCATTAAGGATACCCTGGCTCCCATTGTGACAGAAGTGGAGGTAATGGGAGAGAAAACCCTGAAGGTTAGTTTTTCGGAGCAGGTTGAGCTACCTGCTGCTGGCTCTTTTCTACTGAATGGGTGGCCGCCAGACTCCTTTATGGCGAATGGTGAGCAAGTAACCCTGGAATTTGCAGGCCCCATTCCCAACAGGATCCATCAATCTCTATGGATAGGGAATGTTTGTGACAGGGACCATAATTGTCTGGTCGATACAGTGGTCGACTTCATGCGCAATGAGCCCCTATGGGGCGATGTGGTGTTTAACGAAGTGATGTCAGATCCCGATCCTGAAATCCTTCTGCCTGGGGAGGAGTATCTGGAGTTGTATAACCGATCGGGCCATACACTGGAGTTATCCCAATGGCGCATAGAAGTGAATCACCGTGTTTATGAACTGAATGAGTTATATGAGTGGAGACAATCAGGTCTGTCTGTTTCGACTTCCGAAATGGAACCATTCAGCTATAAAGTAGTTAAAGGGTTTACCCTTCCCAATGAAGGAGCAGTCCTGGCTCTCTACAATGAACAGGGAACACTGGTCCATGGAGTATCCTACCAGGTACCCTGGGATGCAGTTGATTGGAAAAAGGAGGGTGGGTGGTCACTTGAGTCTCCCGATCCCGATCAGTTATGTATGGTTTCTCAGTGGTGGGCCTATTCTTCAGATCCATCGGGAGGAACTCCGGGCCGAATCAACAGCACCTTTTCATTTAGGGAGGATATGGAGGTCCCGGTTTTGCTCTGGTATGGAAATGAGTCCTCAGGAAGCCTTGTAATAACCTACTCTGAACCGGTTACCATATCGGACTTGAGTCCCAATGACTTTTTGCTGCGACCAGGCAGTTTAATTCCCACAGAAGTTAAAATAAAGGAGCCCTTATCCACCCAGCTGGTTCTGAGCTACCCCACCGATTTTCAGGAGAGGCAGCAGTTTAGGGTTGATTTGCCTGCAATAAGTGATTGCCAGGGAAATCTCTCCCATCAGGGACGGCTGACAGGCGGGAGGATCTCCCCTCCGGTATTGGGACAACTATTTATCAACGAAATCATGTTCAATCCTCTCGAAGGGGATCCCGAATTTGTGGAGTTGTATAATCCCGGTCCGGCCTATTTTGACCTGAGATTTCTTTCATTGCATATGGTTGAATCCGGTGCTTCTCCCCATCGGCCAATTGCCCTTAGTGAAGAGTCAAGAATCTTTCTTCCGGGGGAATACCTGGTGGTCACCTCGTGTGTCCCACAACTTTTGGAGGCTTATGGTCTGGATAGATCAGGACGGTGGCTGGAGGTGGGAGATTTACCGGTTATGAACAATACAGGGGGGACCCTCTATCTAACCGATCGTTCGGGTGGTGTGGTGGACCTGGTCAACTACAGTGATGAGCTACATATGGACCTTTTGACTGAATCGAAAGGGGTGAGCCTGGAGCGCATCTCCATCCAGCGACAGGGAGGTGAGCCGGGTAACTGGCACTCTGCAGCCTCCATTGCAGGGTATGCCACACCTGGAGAAGAGAATTCCCAGGTGGTGAACCACCCGCTTCCGGATGAACTGCTCAGTGTGGAACCTGAAGTTTTTAGTCCTGATAACGATGGTTACCAGGATCTGTTGAATATCAGGGTCACCACACAATCGCAAGGCTGGGTAATCAGGCTCTGGATCAGCGATCTTGTTGGAGGTATTACCCGGTCCCTGGCCAACAACCACATTGCCGGTCCATCGGTTACCTATTGCTGGGATGGAGAGACCGACCAGGGGAGTATGGCTATGGAAGGTATCTATGTGGTTCATCTGCTGGGCTATCATCCAGTTTCGGGAGAACGTTGGAGCAGGAAAGCAGCTATTGGAGTGGTTTACCGGTAATGGCCTTCAGTTTTTTTTGGGTGAGGAGTACGATTATTGCAGCTCCAAAACCCAGCAAGGCCACTGCCCTGAAAGTGGGTACAAATCCTACGCGGTCGATGATGACTCCTATGATGGGATAGACCATGACACTTACAAAGAAATTGAGGGTCATATAGATGGAGTTTACAAAGGCCTTTTTTTCAGTGGCCAGGTCCTGGACTGTGGCCAGCATGACTGAGGTGGGCGCAAAGAGGAAGAATCCCAGGGGAAGCAACACAGGGAAGATCCAGAAGCCATCCAGATTCAGGAAAAGAAGGGTTAATAACGGAGCGGCCAGGCTGATGATCAGAAGAATTCGGTTTCTTCCAATCTTATCACTGAGGGTTCCTGCAAAGAGGGCTCCAGCGGCTCCGGCCAACTGTATAACTGTAAGGGCCAGTTCAGAGTAGTGCAGGCTGTTACCCATGGAGGTAAGAAAGGTGGGCAGGTAATAGGTGAGTGAGGCCCTCATTCCGGCCTGAAAGAAGGTATAACCACCGGTAAGTGCGAATGCTGCACCGAAGCGCAAGAAGATTTCCCAGTAGCTACCTTCCTGGTGTTCGCGTGAAGATGAGGGAGGGGTAAAGTTTGCGTTCCTGAAGTTGAAATAGAGAATAGCAGAGGCCACAAAACCGAAGGGCATCATCTTCCAGGTTCCTTCAAGACCCCACCAGCTGACCACACCCAGTATAATAAGAGGTCCGGCAGTACGTGCCAGTTCGCCGCCCACCATATAAAAACTCATGCCCTTGCCGGTTCGGGTTCCTGAAAGTTGTTTTACCATTACCGGTGTGGGGATGTGCCAAAGGGTGGAGCTTATTCCTGAAAAGAAGAGAAGAATAGCCAGGAACACATAACCTGGAGCTATGCCAATAAGGCTCATGAAAACGGCCGTTAACGCAGGCGAAAAGATGACCATATATCGCATCACCGGTCTCTCAGCGATAATCCCGATAAACGGATTGAGGAGAGAGGGGATTCGCTGGATTACAGCCAGCAATCCGGTCATCCCATAACTGATCCCGAGTTTTTCAATGATCAGGGGCAGGGCAGGAGCAAGAAAGGAGGTGTAGCAATCATGTACAAAGTGGCCCGCAGAAATGGAGAGGACCCTTCCTTTCTGAAAACCTTCCCTCGGTTTTTTCATCAATCGGTGATCAGGTTAATGATAAGTGAGGTGAGTTTGGGCGCAGTTCCTTCAGCAGCTTTAATAACATCCTGGTGGGTGAGCTTCTGAATCTTACCGGGAACTCCCAGGTCGGTGATCACCGATGCCGCAAAAACAGAAATACCCATTTGGTGAGCTGCTATCACTTCGGGTACCGTAGACATTCCAACTGCATCGCCTCCGATGATCCTCAAATATTGGTACTCTTTAGGGGTCTCAAGGGTGGGACCGGTGACTCCCACATAACAACCTTCCTGAATTGGGATATCCAGCGATTGGGCCAGCTTCCTGACCTTTTCCAGAAGGGCAGGATCGTAGGTCTGACTCATGTCTGGAAATCTTGCTCCGAATTCTGGATCGTGTTTACCTATAAGTGGATTGGGCATGAGGTTAATATGATCGTTGATGACCATAATATCGCCAATTTCGAACTCAGGATTCATTCCTCCAGCAGCATTTGAAACTACCAGGGTTTTAATGCCCAGGAACTTCATAACCCGGATAGGGAATATCACTTCACTCATGGTGTACCCTTCATAGAAGTGGAATCGGCCCTGCATCACCAGGACAGGGGTTCCGCCCAGTCGGCCCGATATTAGTTTACCTTCGTGGCCCTCTACGGTGGAGATCGGAAAATGGGGGATGGATGCATAGTCGATGGCACTCTCCACCTCCAGGTGATCCACAATCTTACCAAGTCCGGATCCAAG
The DNA here is from genome assembly GCA_029938715.1 of Bacteroidales bacterium. Taxonomy (GTDB): domain Bacteria; phylum Bacteroidota; class Bacteroidia; order Bacteroidales. The sequence continues at coordinate 4,597 of JAOZUK010000282.1, forward strand.
GATAATAGCTGTTTCCGGTTTTTGGTTAATCTTTTTCTTTATAAAGGATACTGCTTCGTTTATTGCTGTTAACATAGTCGCGTATTTGTCTGTCAAATTCTTCTTTGTC
>JAOZUK010000781.1 GCA_029938715.1 Bacteroidales bacterium
ACCGATAAGCTGGAGCATTTTGTGCTCTTCAAGCCCAGAGATATTGTGAGTGGAGATTTCTACTGGGTCGATGAGGTTGATGACAACCTGATTATCATTGCTGCCGATTGCACCGGACATGGGGTTCCCGGTGCATTTATGAGTATGCTGGGGGTTAGTTTGTTGAATGAAATAATCCTGAATCAGGGAATTACTCAACCTGATGAAATTCTTAACAGATTAAGGGATCAGATCATTATCGCCCTGAAGCAGGATCCGGAAAGCAAGATTAAGGATGGGATGGATATGACCATATGCGTTTTGGATCGTTCCAGAAAAAAGCTGCTGTACAGCGGTGCTGAAAATCCTCTGTGTCACATATCCGATGGTAAACTAAACCTGGTAAGGGCTGATAAGATGCCGGTGGCCATCCATGAAATTATGGATCCGTTTACCTTGCATGAGGTGAATTTAAAAGAGGGTGATACTTTTTACACCTTTTCGGATGGGTATGCAGATCAGTTTGGCGGTCCGAAACAGAAGAAATTCATGTCCAGAAATTTCAGAAACCTGCTTTTGACTGTACAGGATCTTCCCATGTTGGAACAGGGCAGAAGAATCGATGAAGTATTTGAAGAATACCGATCCGAAACAGATCAGGTGGATGATGTAGTGGTTATTGGTGTTAGAGTCTAGTTGCATTCCCACCAGGTGGTTACTCCTCCTACCGTAACAGCTCCTTGATCCTCCTTCTCCTTTAGTTCATCTCCACAGTAGGGAATAGGTGCTCCTCTGGTTTCTATCCCGTTGGCTTCTGTTACCATTTCGCAGGTACCGCACTCTTCAATCAAATCACAGGAGGTGAGGAGTCCCAGTGCAAAAAGGGTCACTGCTCCAATAAGAATTATTTTTTTTCTCATAATTGCTTTCGCTGTTCAATTATTGTATACGAGGCTTTTTTGTAAAAGGTTCCCCATGATAACAGGCTTATTGCTAAATTCGCGGAAAGAATGTTTTTATATTGATGGCCAGACGCAAATATAAGGTATTTAAGGTCCTGGGCTGGATTGTCTTAAGTTTCTTAACGCTGATCCTCCTTACTACCCTTGGATTTTACCTGGGAAGGGGTTGGATTATGAACCGGGCTGTTACCTATATCAATGATAATCAACCGGGAGAGCTTCAGATGGGACAGATGAACCTGATTCCGTTTATGAATTTCCCGGATGTTTCGCTACAGCTAAAGTCCATTAGCTACTATGAAAAAGAGTCACATCCCGATTCACTGTTCCAGGAACCTATCCTGTCACTGGCCGAGGTTTTTGTGACCCTGGATGTGGTTGATCTGATCA
>JAOZUK010000782.1 GCA_029938715.1 Bacteroidales bacterium
CAACAGATCCAACTCAGATTCAATATAGAGTATACTGCTTGCCGGATTGGGATAGAGTTTTATAGGTTGTTCAGTCATGAAAGTCCCTGATACCTCTTTCACATCGGTGGCCCAGGGGCTGTAGATCAATGCCTCTGTAGTCACATCACTTACCAGTGTGGTGTCAACCGAATAGGCCGTCAATTTAAACCAGACGCTGTCCCCCTGGTTCAGTGGTGGATTTTCCCACAGTCGTATTGTATCTTCCATTCCGGATTCAATCATGGCAAAGTTGATCCCATGATCGGTACTGTATTCCAGATCATAGAGGACCGGACGTCCATCATCTGGGTCCTGCAGATGCCAGCTGATGGGTATTGAATCATTCCAAAAACCAGAGGAAGGAGCTGTGAAATTAATCCTGGGAGGCTCATAATGCACAAGCAGCTCTGCAAATCCTCTTCCTTCCACAGGAACTCCTTTTACTGTTCCGGATACGGTCACAGAACCCTCATAGAAACGAACGAGCCCCTGAACTTCAGTATGATGATGTACTGTCGAAATGATCAGATCCAGCTGATTTTCCTCAGAGACAACATGCCATTTTTGAGAGTAGCATGTGAGGCTATCAGGCATATAAGAATAAGCAAGACGTTCAACATCAAAATCGGGATTAGAATACTGGGTGACAGAATCCACATAGGCAGTGATAAGTCTCCACTCTTTTGAGTCGGGTATTTTTCTATCCTCCGAGAAAATATTCGCAATATTCAGGTCCATCCCATTGGAAAGATTCACATAGAACCACTCATAACGCTCCCCAAGGTCCGTATTAAAGTTCCCGTATTGCCTATCGATCCATATGGTTCCGGTAACCTCTTCTACAATTCCTTTAAAATCCAATTTCCCATCAACCTCATTTTCCGTAAGTGAATAATAGTAGGTATAACTGTCCGAACCCTGATGAAATATCCCGCTGTCTCCAAGAATCAGAGGAGGCTTCAGTGAGACGCTACTCAATTCCAGTTTGCAGTGTTCACCTATGGCCGAAATCTCATATTCAAAAGGTATCAGGTTTCCCTCCGGGTCCTTCCTGGTTGACCATGAATCAGTGCTATCATTCAGGAATCTGGTCTGGAAGTCAAGACTGAGTGTATCCATATAGGTATAAAACAGAGGGTCCGTCTCATAATAAAACTCCCCGGTATCCTCATTACATAGAACCATCATTCGGTAACCTTCAAATCCAAAAACCTCATAGGAGATATATGTAAGCATAAAACTATAGTGAGTCCCACTGCTCTTTCCATAAAGGTGCCCGGCACTATACCACCATTCTGCCAGTTCACC
>JAOZUK010000091.1 GCA_029938715.1 Bacteroidales bacterium
TGATCGCTATTGGTACTTCGCTGAACCGCATTGGCGATTTTGGTGTGATGAATGTCGTGGGTGCCCAACGCTGGCAAATCTTGGCCCAGTTTTTCATAGAGTCGTTTCTGCTCACCCTGATCTCACTTTTGCTGGGGATCATCATGGCCGAACAGCTCCTACCCCTCTTTAACCACCTGGCCGATGAAGAGCTCAAATTCACACTGTATAGCCGTGGAATCAATTTGCTTTTCCTGCTTGCCATACTGCTGTTTATTGTATTAAGCACCAGTGCCTATATTGGAATCTATCTGCTCAGGCGTAGTAATCCTGTTCGATTTCTCAGACGAGAAATGCTTTCTATGAGGCGGAATGGTGTGGCCAGGGTATCGGTGGTAATGCAGTTTTTTATAGCCATTGTGTTGCTAATTTCAGGTGGAGTGATAATCAAACAATTGAATTATATGATGAACCGCAATGTGGGTTTTGATAGAGAGGAGGTGGTGGTGTTACATGTGGACTTCTCATTGGATAAGATCAATACCCTCAAGGAGAAAATTCTTGAATCGCCCCATGTCCGGAGTGTGACTATGAGCGATCGCAGTTTTGTTTCCGGGAGTAGTTCGCAATCCATCCAAAATAGGAAAGGAGAACCAACCCTCATCAGATTTCTGCGGGTAGATCATGACTATCTGTCGACCCTGGGTTTGGAATTGATAGAGGGTAGAGATTTTTTCAAGGGTGAGATAAACGATACCATTCCCAATGTGATTGTCAATGAAACACTCATCAGAGAGGTCGGGATTGAGGATCCTGATGGAGAGAAATTAGTAATGGACTCTGAAGGATTCGCCGTGAATATTATCGGGGTGGTTAGAGATTTTCATTTTGACTCCATGCACGATGAGATCCAGTCCTTGATGATGCACACCTTTGATTATAATACCATCTGGTACCTTTTTGTGAAAGCAAATGAGAATTTGCCCGCTGTTCTGGAGCATTCTGAGAAAGCATGGAAGGAAGTGGTCCCTGAGTTTACCTGGGAATACACCTTTTTAGATGAGAACCTGGAACTACAATACAGCGATGAGGATCGTTGGAGTCGGATTATTGCATACGCATCAGCCATCGCCATACTGCTCTCTTGCCTTGGTCTGATGGGAATCAGCGGACTGCTGGTGGCCCGGCGGTTTAAGGAGGTGGGTATACGGAAAGCAAATGGAGCCACCATTTCACAGATTATCTACCTTCTGAACACCGACATCCTGAAGTGGGTGGTGATTGCCTATTTGTTTGCCTGTCCTGCAGCCTGGTTTATAGCAAGGCGCTGGCTTCAGGATTTTGCCTACCAAACTACCATTTCGTGGTGGCTCTTTGGGCTTGCAGGGCTTGCTGCCCTTTTGATTTCGGTATTGACCGTTACCTTGCAGATATACAGGGTAGCCAGGCAAAATCCTGTTAATGCGTTGAGGTACGAGTAAGGTTGGTTGGCGTTAAATATAGTCTTAAGGCATATAAACTTAAAAATAAGTTTGGAGAACTAACAAATAAGTTCTATGTTTGTATGGTAATAACGCAAAAAAGTGATCAAATGGTAACCCTGACCAAAGCAGAAGAGAGGATTATGCAAATACTGTGGGATCTCGAACGTGGATTTATCAAGGATATCCAGGAGCATTTCCCCCAGCCGGCACCTCCCTACAATACGATCTCGACCATTGTAAGGGTACTGGTGAAGAAGGAGATTGTCTCCTTTAAAACCTACGGGGGATCCTACCAGTATTTTCCATTAATAACCAGGGAGGAGTACCGAAGCGATCAGATGGGCCGTCTGATGAATAACTACTTTGGTAACTCCCTGAGTGAGGTGGTGAATTTTTTCTCAGAGAAGAAGGACCTGGACATAGATGAGGTAGATGAAGCCCTCAGAATGCTGGAAGATCTTAAGCAAAGAAAGAAAAAATAGAAGATCGTGGTGCATTTCATGATATACCTGCTGGAGACAGGACTCTGTCTCTCTTTGCTATACCTGGCTTATTGGCTGTTTCTCAGGAAGGAGACCTATTTTAATTTCAACAGGTTGTTCCTGGTGGGAAGCCTGATTCTGGCCCTGATTGTCCCGCTGGTACATATAAGTTTTATGATCCCACAGGGGAGCTCACTGGAGAGACCGGCCCGGAATATTACAAAGTTTCGCAGCAGTTACGAGGAGATGATCAGGTGGATAGATGCCGACTTTGGAGCAGAACCAGGTAGAGGACATAGTGCGGGGAATAGCAGGGGACTGAATCCTCAAATGGATGAAGGAGGGCAGATTCCGGTGGCGGGAGCTCATGGATCACAGATGGAGAAAGGTGGGGCCGAAACAGGCAGGCAGAAGGCAGGCTGGGGAAACTTCTTCTCATTTTCAAAAATTTTATTGTTTATATATATAGGTGGAGTGGTCTACTTCTTATCCAGGTTTATCTACCTGGTCGTCCGACTCTTCCTGCTGGCAAAACGAAACAGGGTGACCCGGCAGGCAGGATTCAGGATGGTCGAGATCCAGGAGGATATCTCTCCATTCTCCTTTTTCCGTTTTTTGTTTATTAACAACGGATCCTTTGACGAATCCGAGTTAGACCATGTGCTTGAGCATGAGAAGGCCCACATCAGGCAAAAGCACTCCATGGATCATTTTTTTGCACACGGACTTGCTGTTTTTCAGTGGTTTAATCCATTTGCATGGCAAATGAGGAAAGCCCTGAAAACAACCCATGAGTACATTGCCGACCGGCAGGTCTTAGGGAAGGGAATTGAAATGTTTGATTACCAATCGTTATTGCTAAAACAGGTGATCGGGTATCACACTGTTGAGCTTGTAAACAACTTCAATTTAAAACCCATTAAAAAACGAATAGCCATGATGAATAAAACAAGATCAGGAATGCCTGCAAAGCTTAAAGCCATGCTGGTTGTTCCATTCGCACTGATTATATTTTTCCTCTTTGCCGATTTTACTCTGAAAGGAACAGATGGTTCTCAAATGTCCGTTGATAAGCAACTCTGGGGTTTATGGATCAAGCAGGGAGAGGACTCTTTCAGTAAGAGTCTGCTTATTAAGGATAGCAGGTTTATCTACTCCGAAGGAATGGAGATCCGCGACTACCTTTTGAAAACCGAAGGAAATTCGCTGATCCTATCAGAAAGAGAAGGATTCCCAGGCACTTCTTTAGAGTTTGAACAACATGGTGATGAATTGATACTCTGGTGGAATGATTCTCAAAAGAGCCGCTATGTGAAATCAAAGGCGGAGAATACCCTTGATCACTACCTGGTAATAGCGGGAATAACAGCCGATCTGCCTTCTATCTCGAAGTACAGACTGATGGATGAAAACCTGGTTTATAGAATCAGTTATGGCAAGGATTCCGGAGGAGGCAACTCCCTGGCCTTTAATGGAAAGTCATTCAATTTGATTGATCTTGAGGAGCTGATTCAGGAGGAGAAGAACCAAGTAAACAAGTTGGATCAGAATTCTCTTACAGCTCTGTTTCTGATCGACCGAACCATTCCCATGGTCCTGGTAAACCAGGTCAGAGAGGAGCTGAGAAAGATCAATACGCTCCATATAGCGGAAGGTGGGTACCCTCATGGAGATATGGACCTCTCGCCGCTTCTCTATCATACGGTAGGACTACCCCGGCTTCTACCTCCAATGGGTGCCAAAACACTGGATAAAAAGGAGGTTGAGAAAAGGGGCGGAATCATATACACTGTGGATCTGGCAGCAAGAAATACCACTCCAGAGGATGTGGATGCGGGACTTCAGCAATTTATCAGAAAGAATGAAGGGAGTAAATACGTGATCTCCCTGGAGTATGATGGAGCCATTCCCTATGGTCAGTATGTGGAAACAGTCGATATGATCTTTAAAGTCATATATCGATTCAGAAATGAATTATCCCTTGAAAAGTACAGGGTAGCCTATGATCAGCTTGGAGATGAACTCCAGAGGGAAATGCGTAAGGCCTATCCCATGGCTCTTTCAGAGACCATGAAATAGAATGAGTACAGGGGCCATTCTCGACGTTATTTCATACCCTGAGACACCTATTTTTAATTAAAATTAGATTATGAGACTATTAAAATCAAGCATATTATTTGCCTTCTTCTCAGTGATTACATTGTGCGTATGCGCACAATCAGCTGAAGACTCAATGGCTATCAAAACAACAGCCTTGGATTATATTGAAGGTTATTTCCATAAGGATGGAAAAAGGATGGAAAAAGCATTGCATCCAGAATTAGTTAAAAGAAGTATACAGAAGACAAAAGATGGAACTGAGTTTGTTCTTAATCTTGGTGCATCATATATGGTCATGAGAGCGGCAAATAATACCAATAGACATGCTGCAAATCCTGAAGGACCTATTGAATCCATTGTTAAAATATATGATATAGTTGGAAATGCAGCTACAGTCAAAGTTTCAACAAATCAATATGACTTTATAGATTATTTGCATGTAGGAAAATATTACAATGAGTGGAAAATTATAAATGTCTTTTGGGCAAATTTGCCGAAAGAGGAATAGCTTAGAAGCGTTCTCCCCCTTTTTGCTCAATTCAGGCTGGACCCATCATTGCTTTTTTAATGATGTATATTTGCGCAAAATCAATTGCAAAGATGAGTTCTGGATTTAGGCATATTCTTTGGATTTTATGGATCACTGTTACTGGATTAAGCGCCCAGGAGCTGGTGGTTGTGTCCGATACCCAGAGTATGGTGTTTGAGCTGGGTGAGGTTCAGGTGGTAGGTGAAAAAAGCCACCCTTTTTCCCTGGTTTTGGGAGCAGAAGCGCTGGCTGGCAATGCAAAAAGAGATGTATCACAGGCTCTGATTGCGCTTCCCGGATTAAACTATGTTCACCTGGGTCAGAAAAACGATGCCATGGTCAATGTACGGGGATTTGATCTCAGGCAGGTACCGGTTTATATTGATGGGGTGCCTGTGTATGTCTCCTATGATGGGTATGCGGATCTGGGTCGCTTCCTGGTATCTGATCTCTCCAGGATATCTGTCTCCAGGGCCGAAACCTCACTCTTGCTGGGCCCCAATGCCCTGGGAGGGGCCATCAACCTGGTGAGCAGAAAGCCTGCTTCACGGCTTGAAATGGATGCCGCCTCTGCAGTTTTACTGGATGGCAGGGGATATGGCGGGTTACAGTCGGAGCTAAATGTGGGAAGCAAAAAAGAGAAGTATTATTTCCAGGCGGGGATTGCTTTTGTGGATAGCAAACCCTTTGTGTTGTCTGCAAAAAATGATCTCTATACCTCTGAAAACATGCTCCGGCTGAATTCTCAGAACCGCGATCTGAACTCCTCCATCAAATTTGGATTCACACCCAATCCTACGGATAGCTATGTGTTCAGCTACTATCTCCAGGATGGTTCAAAGGGGGTTCCTGCCTATGGAGGCATTGATCCCAACCAGCGGGTCAGATACTGGCAATTCCCGGACATTAGTAAACAGGGCGTGCACTTTAACAGCAAGACATCCCTTGGCAGGACGGGTTATATCCAGACCAGGCTTTACTATGACGACTACTACAGCGATCTCAGAAGTTATGACGACAGCACCTTTAGTTCGCAGCATCGCAAATCATCCTTCACAAGCATTTATGACGATGAGACTGTGGGAGGAACAGTACTCATTTCCATAGAACCTGGCAGGAACCACCAGGTAAAAACCGCTTTTCATGCCATCTATGATAACCACCGCGAGCGCAACATCCATCCAGTGGATGAACCGGTCCGAAATTTCAGGGATTTCACCATTTCCATGGGAGTTGAGGATCAGATAACACTTACACAGCAATTGCATCTTACGGCAGGGTTGGGGATTCATATGAAGAACAATCTGCAGGCCGATAATTATGATTCTCAGGCCGATTCAATCTTTGCATTTCCGGGGCATATAGATCAGTCTTTTAATCTGCTGACAGGACTGCAGTACGATCCGGGTGAAAACCATCACCTCAGTTTCAACCTTTCGAGGAAGAATCGCTTTCCAACCATGAAGGATCGGTATTCGTACAGGCTGGGACAATCCATTCCCAATCCCGATTTAATATCTGAAGCATCCTGGAATATGGATGTGAACTATGCTTTTATTCCAGGTTCGAATCTACAGATAAAGACCTCGATTTTTTACAGTCACCTGAAGGAGGCCATACAGGCTGTATATGGAGTGGACACCCATAACTCGGCCATTTATCAATTTCAGAATACAGGAACTGCCCGATTTTACGGATGGGAAGCTGATTTAGCCTGGCAACTCCTGAAGGAGTTGAATACAGCATTTCAATACACCCTTATCCAGAGGGAAAACCTGAGCAATCCGGAATTGATGTTTACCGATGTACCCAAACACAAGGTATATGGAGTGGTAGACTATACTCTTTATTCAAGTCTGTTGCTTCAAGTATGCGGACTCTACAATTCTCCCCGAATCAGCACTTCCAGCGGAGAGTATGATACCGAACCGTTCATAACCTTTGACTTTAAAGTGGCCTTAACCATGCTCGAAGTTTTAACCATTGAAGCTTCAGTAAGCAATCTGCTGGATGCAAACTACAGTTACCTGGAAGGGTACCCGGCACCTGGTAGACAGATACATCTGAGATTCAGGTACAACATGCATTCCAGAAATTTCTAAACCTTTAATAATACACTTTCAATAATTCGGCCTCCTGTACCAGCAGGTCCCTTCTGTATTGGAGCAGAAGCTGTTCATTTCGATAATAAAAGTCGGAGGCGTAGAAATACTCGGACATGGAGATTTCGCCATTCTCCAGGGAAATGGCCAATAGCTCCTGGGATCTTCCCGATCCCAGTGCTTCTTCAAGCACTTTTGTCCGTGTTCTTAGGCTTTCAAGTTGTTCCAGTTTTTGCCTCACCTCCCTTTGCTGGAGATTGGTATATCGTTGGGCATCCTCCATGGCAAAGCTAATCTCCGATTTGGCCTGTTTGATCCGATTGGTATTCTCCCAGAGAGGAACTGTAATGCCTACCTGAAAGCCTTTGAACTTTACGTCCAGTACCGATTCGGAATAGTATCCCGCTTTTAGCCTGGGAAGTGTCTCGCTAACGGCCAGTTTCTTCTCCTCCTCTTTGGATTGCAACTCCTGTGAATAACGAAGCATTTGTGGACTTTGCTGATATACATTTAATAAGGAATCAGGTAAGATCTCAATGGGAAGCGGGAAGATGGTATCCCTGATCTCCACCTCTGTCCCACCGGAAATCTCGGTCCAGGCCAGCTCTATATTCCGGATCTCCATAAGTAGTTGGTCAAACTCAGTTCTAATGGAGGCCAGTTGAAGGTTCGACTGGCTGTACGCCAGGTGACTCACCTCACCCGCCTCCAGTTTTTGTTTGAAGTGTTCATTGATGGTATTTGCCTGTTGTAAGCGCTTTTCAAGCAGTCTCTCCCTCTGATTGAGGTAGATGTGCTCTATCCACAGCTGCTTGGCCTGAAGCATCACTTCCTGTTTGACTATGAGGTAGTCTAATTCGGCCTGATAGCTCCGAATTTTCCTGAGACGGGATTTATAAATGTAAGCTGTAGGAAAATCCACCTGCTGAGTCACACTGAAATCCAAACGGTTCCCCAGTTCGGAGGGTGAACCATACAGGTACCCCATTTCCACTTCAGGATTAGGGGGAGTATTTCCTGTTCCTGCTTCGAGCATGGCCACCTGGAAAGACTCCCATGCTGTTCTGAGTGTCCGGTTGTTCTCCAGGATGGTCTTCAACAGAGAATCAGAAGAGGGGTTCATTTCAGAACTGGTACCCTTCCCGGGCTCCATATCCGATGGTGAACCTGAACAAATCAGGGTTCCCAGCCAGAGTGTTGTTATAACTATAGTAACTATTTTCATTTTCTTCTTTTTTCGAGTATGTAATAGACTGAAGGGATGACAATCAGGTTTAGAAGGGTGGAGGTAACCAGTCCGCCAAGAATTACTATGGCCATGGGACTCTGAATCTCATTACCGGGTTTATCTCCACCCAGAGCAAGGGGAATCAGGGCCAGGGCCGAGGCCAGGGCGGTCATCAGTATGGGATTAAGCCTGTCGGCCGATCCATGTATAATGGTCTCTTTCAGGCCCCATCCCTCTTTTCTCAGCTGGCTGTACCTCGATACCAGCAGGATTCCATTCCTGGTAGCTATCCCAAAGAGGGTGATAAATCCGATGATGGAAGGGATGCTTACCACCTGTGAGGTTAACTTAATAGCCACTACACCTCCGATCAATGCCAGGGGTAGGTTCAACAGGATTACACCTGCCAGTTTTCCACTTTTAAATTCCTGGAACAGGATCACAAAAATGACCAGAATGGCAAGAAGTGAAGTGATCAACAGGGTAATCGAGGCATTTTTAGCACTTTCAAACTGTCCCCCGAATTCAACCCGGTATCCATCGGGAAGGGTGACCTGATTAGCTAAAATTTCCTGCACCTCTGCAACCACACTACCCAGGTCCCGATCTGCCGTGTTGGCTGAAATAACCAGTTTGCGCTGCACATTTTCCCTGTTGATGGTATTGGGTCCGCTGGTGGAAACCACATCGGCCACATAACTCAAAGGAATCCGGTTTCCGTCGTAGGTGTCGATCAGGGCATTCCCAATGGCCTCTTTGCTATTTCGGAAAGGAGCATCGTACCTTACAATAAGATCGTAGTTGAGGTTGTCATCATATACCTCCGCATACTTCTCACCGGCAATGGCGGTTTCCACAAAATGAGTCAGCTCATTCTGAGGAATTCCATACCTGGCCAGCATCTCTCTTCGGGGTTTGATCTGTAACTGTGGAATCTCTACCAATTGCTCCACATTAAGATCTACCAGTCCGGGTACATCCACTATGTTATCTCTGATTTCGTTGGCCAGATGGTACATGGTTCCCAGGTCGGAGCCAAACAATTTGATGGCTATACTGGCCCGCGTTCCTGATAGCATATGGTCGATGCGGTGGCCCAAAGGTTGACCTATGTTTATGTTTAGACCCTGTAAGCCCGTAAGGCGATCCCTCACTTCTTCCATAAAATCGTGATGACTTCTACTGGAAAGCTGATAGGGGACATCAATCTCCGAAGCATTGGATCCCCCATGGCTGTGTTCATTAAGCTCTGCCCGTCCCGTACGCCTGCTTACGTAAGTAGCCTCGGGAATTTGCATAAGTTCCGCATCGATCTGATCCATCATTCTGTTGCTTTCTTCAAGAGATGCTCCTGGAAGAGTAGTAGCTGTGATGGTGAGTGTACCTTCGTTAAACTCGGGCAAAAATGAATTCCCAAAATTGAAAAACATCACCAGGGACAGAACCAGTAATCCCGCCGAAGAGACAAGGATGGAGATTCGGAAATGTAGTACGGAATTTAAGGCTTTTTTGTACCATGAGTTTAATCGCTGTACAAGCCGGTTACCTCCGCGCTCATCCTTGTTCAGTTGTTTCAGGGAGGTAAGCATGTAGCTTGAGAGTACGGGAGTGAGTGTTAATGCAACAAACAATGATGCTATCAGGGAGACGATAAAAGTAATGCCCAAAGGTTTGAGCATGCGTCCCTCCATGCCTGCCAGAAAGAACAGGGGTATAAATGCCACAATGATGATCAGTGTAGCCTGTACGATGGAAGACCTGATCTCAACTGAGGCCTGGTAGATCACTTCAAGTACTCCCTGCTGCTCAGCCTTTGGTTTGCGATGGTTTTGTTTAAGCCGTTTCAATACGTTCTCCACATCGATGATGGCATCGTCTACCAGGGCACCAATGGCGATGGCCATTCCTCCCAACGACATGGTATTGATGGTTAATCCAAGCAGTTTTAAGGTGATTATAGAGAGCAGAAGTGAAAGAGGAATGGCGATTAATGAAATGACCGTGGTTCTTACATTCAGCAGGAAGAGGAAAAGAATAATTGTTACAAAGAGTCCCCCTTCCAACAACACCCGGAATACATTAGTTACTGCAGTGTTAATAAAGTCAGCCTGCCTAAATAACCTGGGGTTGATCTCCACATCTGCTGGTAAAGCTACAGCCAGGTCATCCAGGGCTTTTTCAACTTCCTCGGTCAGCGTTAATGTATTGATATTGGGTTGTTTCAGAATGGTCAGAATTACTGCTGGTTCCCGGTCCAGGTAGGCATCTCCGATCTTGTCGGGGTGACCGATCTGTACTTTGGCCACATCGCTGATTTTCACAGGATTGTCATTCCGTATTTTGATTACCGAAGCCCCAATGTCATTCGGGTCTTTTGAGCGGCTGGTGGCCCTTACTATGTATTCCTGTCCATATTGATTAATAAATCCCCCAGAGGCATTGCTGTTGGTGTTTTCAGCCACCCTTGTCAACTCCTCAAGCGACACATCGTGGTATTTCATCTTGTAGGGATCTGCCAGGATTTGGTATTGCTTGGCCAATCCACCCATAATGACCACCTGAGCCACTCCTGTTACAGAGAGGAGTCTTTGCCTTACCTCTTTATCTGCCATGGTTCTGAGGTCGAACATGGATAGTGAATCGGAGGTAAGAGAGACCAGCATTATCTCACCCATAATGGATGTCTGGGGCGCAAGAATGGGTGCTTCAATGCTTTTGGGAAGCAGGGAAGCTATGGTGGGAAGCTTCTCACTTACAATTTGCCTGGCCCTGTAGATATCTGTGTTCCAGTTGAACTCCACCCATACAATGGAGAATCCATAGGAGGAGCTGGAGCGAACGCGTCTTACATTCGTGGCTCCGTTCAGGGATGATTCGATGGGAAATGTGACTAGGGTTTCTACCTCCTCAGCTGCCATTCCATGTGCATCGGTAAGCACAACCACCGTAGGTGCGGTAAGGTCTGGAAATACGTCAATTTCCATATTCCTGGCTGTGAACAATCCACCCACCACCAGCATCAGTGACAGGAAGATAATCAACATGCGGTTGTGGATTGAATATTTTATAATTCTGTTTAGCATGACCCCTTATTTAATGTGAGTGACCGTGACCTACCGCGCCGGATACCATCGATGCAGCTTTTACTAACATAACTCCTTTAATAACCACCCTGTCGCCCGGTAAAAGGCCATTGGTGATTTCCACATTCCGGCCATCATTATGACCTGGGGTAACAGGTTTTTTCGAGTAGCTTTCACCGGTGACCTGTACATAAACATAGTATGTGCCCTGCTCTTCAGTGAGGGCAGTCATGGGCAGGACCAGACAGTTCACTTTGCTGGCTGTTTTCAGGTATACTTCGGTAAATGCTCCTTCCAGGATTCTGCCATCATTGGTCACCTCAAACATTATCGGTAGATAGTGATCATTCTCTGCCACAGAGGATCCGGATGCCAGTAACCGCCCGTTCATCTCCTCCAATGTATAGACCTGTTCCGAGTATGCTGGCCTAAAATTCGCTGTAACTATCTCCTGCAAATGATCAAAATACTGTTGTCCCAGGTCGGCACGAATCAGCAAAGTTTTGTTAGATGAGATAACCACCATAATTTGTCCCATATCGACAAACTGACCCTCTGAAACATTCAGATCATGAATGGTCCCATTCACAGGTGCAGTTACTTTTAATCCCTCGGTGGTGGCATTGGCTTTCAGATTGTAATAGCGCAGGCTGTCGGCGAGGTATGTGGATCTGGTGTTGATAAACTCACGTTCCGAAATGGCTCCCTCGGCATACAGTTTTTTATGACGGTCATATTCACTTTTGCTCTTTTCATAGCTATTGAGCCACTCCTGGTACTGAAGCTCAAAGTTATTCTCCAGCATGGTATTACTGCTTATGGTAAAAAGGTGCTGTCCTTTAGTGACTGATGATCCTTGTACCAGGTTTTTGCTGGTGAACAGAACCATCCCTTTTCCGTTGGCTGCCACATTCTTCTTTTCGCCGGGCATGGCAAGGATCTCTCCACTGGTGTGGATCACCGAGTAAAAGGATTGCGGCTCCATTAGGGATACCATAAAATCACTGTTCCAGGCCTGTTCTTTCAGAAAGGCAATCTCACCCTCTGTATCTGCCCCTTGAGAATGTTCTCCTGAGGTCGCATCTTCGGAATGTAAATCCTTATGATCTTGTACCACATGCACATGCCCCTCCACCGATTCGGTAAAATCAACCTTTTTAAAAGTATAAGAGGCATGAAAGGAACCTGCCTTTTTAGGGACAAATGGCACCTCGAAAATACCAGGATGATGTGGCGCTCCCGAAGTAACCGATACGCCATCAATAAGGATGGTCACACTCCCCGAGTTAAAGGGTTTATAATTTGACAGATTGGTCACATGTACCAGAAATTCGGACTCTTCTCCCGCTTCCAGAGGCTCATGTTCTATAAAGAATTCGATGCTTTCACTGAACAGAGTGAATTGTGATCCTGAATCGTCGTGCTGATCTGTTTCCTCTGGTTGTAGTGAGCTCGGATTAGGGCGGCAACCAAATGTGATGGCCATACATATTGAGATGGCTATACCTGTTTTGTACATAATATATTGGATATGATAAATGAATAGTCAGACAGAACTATGCAACCACAGGGGGTGCCCTCAAAGACCGGGCGCCGAAATAGTATGAAGATTTATGCGGTACTCTGATTTGAACATTCCGGTAAGAAACCTCTGTAGCCAGTGAGGTCAGAAGGGCTGGGAATGCCGGGGTTGATGGCTTGACTACCAGATGGCTTACTTTACGAACTTGAGATGAATTGTACTTATCAAACACCACATCGTTAAATGCATGGCAATGTAAGGGCTCATGATTAGCATCATGATGGTGTTCGTGGGTATCTCCGTGATCCACAGGGCATTTAGAAGATACGGGTACATTTACCTGCTCAGAATGATGGTGATGGGGGATCAGATTGTGCCCCAGGAACACCGAAAAACAGAGGGTGAGGAAAATCGATATGTACCTGCGTATCATCATAAGTGAGACTTCGCTCTGATTACAAACATAAGTAAATCAAAACATAACGCAAAACCAGCATGCCCCGGGATGTGGTTGTGGATGCAATAATCGGGGAACACGATTTGTATTATGAACATATGTTCACTATATTTGTGAGCATATGTTCATAACGCCTCCATGTCTCCAAGAAGCAAACAGTTTAGAAAAATAATATCTCCTCCAGTATTAAAAGGATTTATGCCCATTGGTGTTCCATTTAATGATGCAGGAGTTGTTTCGTTGTTATACGAAGAGTATGAGGCGCTGCGACTTGCTGATTATTCAGGCCTTAAGCAAGAGGAGGCTGCCAGGCTGATGAATGTCTCACGACCCACCTTTACCCGAATATATAGCAGTTGTTTGCAAAAACTGGCCAAAGCCTTTACTGAGGGTAGATCAATCGTTATTGAGGGAGGTGATGTGGAGTTTGATAAGCAGTGGTACCGTTGCAACAGCTGTACCACCGTATATCATCACCCCGAAGAGGAGCACAACCAGTGTATCAATTGTAGTTCAGTAGACATTGAGCATATTAATCAAAGTGTAAGGGACTGGAGACTAGAGAAGTCAGCCATAAGAAATGTTGTTGATCCGGATGAATATTGTATCTGTGCATCTTGCAGTTATGAGGTTCCACACCAACAGGGTATTCCCTGTTTTTCTAACACCTGTCCCGATTGTAAAACTACAATGATCCGGAAAAGTGATTGAACATAGATTTACCATAGGAATCAGGTATGGTGAGACAGACCAGATGGGTTATGTTCATCATGCCAACTATGCATTGTATCTGGAGGAGGCCCGAATGGATCTGTTCTATGTAAATGGGATCGACATCCAGGAAATGGAAGAGGAAGGCATCATTTTTCCGGTTGTGGAGATGAAAATAAGGTACCTGTCCCCACTCCATTTCGGTGATACGATCATTATACATACCACGCTGGAATCGAAAATGAAGACAAGACTACTTTTAAGGTACAGGATGGTCAATCAACATAAATTGCTGGTTGCCAGGGCACATACTTCCCTGGTTATTGCTGACAAGCTTACAGGTAAGATAATCAGTGATTCAAACTGGTTACTCGAGAAATTAGAGATCGCAGAAATTTAGGGACTCATTCAATTTAACGTATTGTATAAAAATAAGAAGTGAAGTTATGAAGCTAGTGGTGTTGTCCGATGCGAAGGCCATGGACGGATATGGTTCCGAACATGGCCTTTCATTTCTGATAGAAGTGGATCACATAAGGATTCTTTTCGATACAGGTGCCTCCGACCTGTTTATCAGAAATGCCGAAAAAATAGGGATAGATCTTGGAGACGTGGATGCAATTGTATTAAGTCATGGGCATTTTGATCATGGTGATGGATTGCAATATGTGGATGGAAACACCCTGGTGTGTCATCCAGGGTGTTTTGTTAAACGGTATCGCAAAGAGGGTGGTGTAAACCTGGGGCTTGCACTTACAAAAAAGGAGATAGAGCGTAAGTTTAAGTTGAAAACCTCCAGGGATCCTTTGAGGCTGTCAGAACACCTCTATTTCTTGGGTGAAATACCAAGAGTAAATGATTTTGAGGCTATATCTACCAGATACATGTTGGAGGGAGGTGAGGAGGATCATGTGATCGATGATTCAGGTCTGGCTTGCATTACTGATAAGGGATTGGTGGTTGTTTCAGGATGTGCCCATTCTGGAATTTGCAATATAATCGAGCATGCTAAGAAAGTGACAGGGATGGAACAGGTGGAAGCTGTGATCGGGGGATTTCACCTTGGTGCAATTGACCGTCAGACCAAGAAGACCATTCAATACATGAACGATCATAAGATCCCCGGTCTATTTCCATCCCATTGCACCAGGGACCCTGCCCTAAAAATGTTTAAGGAGGTGCTTGGATCACGGGAAGTAGTTGTGGGAGTAGAAAGAATCTGGAAATAGGGAGACCGATTTGGCTTAATTGGAGGAACTTCATAAATTGAAGTCCCTATGCAGAATGACACCACATCCCCTGCTCTAAGATTGGACAGGATTATATCCTTAGATATTCTGAGAGGCGTGGCGGTGCTCGGTATCCTTATTATGAACATCCAGAGCTTTTCAATGCCCTCGGCTGCCTATATCAATCCCACTGCTTTTGGGGACTTCAATGGATTGAACAGATGGATCTGGATCTTCAGCCATATGCTGGCCAGTCAGAAGTTCATAAGTATCTTTTCCATGTTATTCGGTGCTGGAGTGGTAATTTTTACAGAAAATGCCATTTCAAAAGGAAAAAACTGTGCCCTTCTGCACTACAGGCGAATGGGTTGGCTTCTGATTTTTGGATTGGTGCACGGTTATCTGTTGTGGTATGGGGATATTCTTTTTACTTATGGACTATGCGGGATACTTCTTTTCATATTTAGGAACATCTCTCCTAAAAAACTGATCTGGATCAGTTTTGGTTTTTTTGCAGTGCCCATATTGCTGGATTCAATTTTTGCCTTTTCCATGCCCTACTGGCCCGAAGAGACCCTTCAAAGCACTATGCAAACCTGGCGTCCTGATGAATTAGCCATGCATCACTACCTGGCAGCTTATCGAGGAAATTGGCTGGAGCAGATGGAAATCAGGGTTCCCGGGACCCTGTTTATGCAGACGGGACTTTTCTTTATGCAGACTTTCTGGAGGGTGATGTCGATGATGTTGCTGGGTATAGCCCTGTTCAGATGGAGTATATTGTCTGCGGAGCGTTCAAAAGGGTTTTACCTTCGCATGACAATCATTGGATTGCTTACAGGGTCTCTGCTATCTGCCCTGGGTGTGGCACTTAATTTTAAGAATGAATGGTCCCTGGAATTCTCCATGTTCCTTGGTAAGCAATTCAACTACGTGGGCAGTGTGGGCATGGCCCTGGGGTATGTGGGTCTGGTAATGCTGATATGCAAGTCCTCATCTCTTAAGGGCATAAAAAGGGTCCTCTCACCGGTGGGCCGCATGGCTTTCACCAACTACATCTTAATGACCCTGATCTGTACTTTTCTGTTTTATGGTCACGGACTCGGCCTCTTTGGAAGTGTAGAGAGAAAATTTCAGGTTCTGATTGTTCTTGGTACCTGGCTGGTGATGATGATACTCTCTCCCTTATGGCTAAAAAAGTTCAGGTATGGGCCACTTGAATGGTGCTGGAGGAGTCTTACCTACAAATCCATGGTACCAGGTTAAAATTATTTCTTACTTTTACTTCATCATTGGTTTCCATTAGCCGACATTGTCGGTGGAATGAAAAGGGAATACCGTTAGAATCGGTAACAGTTCCCGCTGCTGTGAATCCACTAAGGAACGATGACTGGCACCAGCCAGGAGTCAATCCA
>JAOZUK010000783.1 GCA_029938715.1 Bacteroidales bacterium
CAGACTCGTAAAACACGGTGGCGTATCCTGAAAAATGAAGGAGAACGTTGTTCAGACGTTCAGGAATATATGGGTATATTTTTCTTAAATTAACGAGTCGGTTATGTTCCAGGATGGAAAAATCCTCCGGTTGTAACTGACCTGCTGCATTATTAAACATTGGGTTTGCCTTGACATCAGAATAAAAATACGGACCCATGCCAACAATACAGGTTATGATTTCTCCCAGGCCTATCAGGTCCATACCAAACGGGTTCTCAGGGAAATCGTAATTATAGTCAAAATCGATCCAACGGTATTCTTTTTGATCCCGGTCAAACAGAATGTGATGCCATCGAACATCTCCATGAACGAGACCGTTTGCGTGGAGATAAGATAGAGACTGCAGGCAATCGCAAACTCCTGTTAAAATTTCAAAAAGTTTACTGTGAAAATATTGCTCATGGAACATGTTACAGTTGGCAATCAGTTTGTTGAGAGAAGGGCCGCGAATAAAGTCAATAATTCTGACATTATTGCCAACGTTATCATTTACATCAACTCCGTGCATAAAGAAAGAATGTCCTCGGACAGCATCAAGTACTCGTGCTTCTTTAATAGGGCTTCTGTAAAAATGAATCTTATAGCCACCAATATCCTGAACAAATTCCTCGAAAAAAACAAGCTTAACAATCTTTGTCTCCCCATTGAGCAGGTTGATGGTTCGTTTCACCCAGAATTTGGGGTCATCATCCTGGCCAAATCCTGACTCTTTCTCGTTTCGGGTAATCAGGTAAGGATTGTCGTTCAGAACCATTACATCGCCGGGGTTAAGGGCCATAAAGTCTGAGGTGTCATCAACAATACGCATACGGGATGAAGGTTTCCTGCCCCGCTCGGCAATAAGTGTTTCCACTTGTTTTCTATTCATGTGATCTCCCCCGGCGGCTTTCCCAAAAGGTTATTGTTTATTAATGGCTCATCAGTCAGGTGAGACCGTGACCAATAATATCCTTTCCAAATCGTGGCAGAAAGCGAGGAACCTTTTGAGCATACAGTTCGTAAGCCTCGCCGAATTCCTTCCTCACCAGTGCTTCTTCCTGTTTTGCCAGGTGGATATAGACAACCAGCAGAATCGGAAACATGATCAGGGTAAGCAATGTCGGCCACATCAACAGAAAGCCGAACATGACAAGGACAAAACCGTCATACTGCGGGTGCCGTACCCTTCCATAGGGCCCGGTAGTGGCAAGCTCACCTTTTTTCTGAGCTGCATGGAGTATGATCCAGCTTTGATAGGTGAGGTAGAAGCCGGCAAAAATGAACAGGTTTGCAACAAGATGAAT
>JAOZUK010000283.1 GCA_029938715.1 Bacteroidales bacterium
ACTAAGTGCTATATCCCCAGCATCTGAACCACCTGCTTGTAGACATTCTCGCCGGTAAAACCAAGCTTCTCATCCAGAACAGTGTAAGGCGCCGAATATCCAAAACTCTCCAGTCCGAATACGGTGCCATTGGCTCCCACCAATCCCTGCAGGGTGACGGGCAGACCGGCGGTCATCCCGAAAACAAAAGCTCCTTTTGGAATCACACTCTCCTGGTAAGCTTCATCCTGATCCCTGAACACTCCCTCTGAGATGGCAGATACAACCCTGACCTTCAACCCTTTTCTCTCCTCCAGCAATGGGGTACCTGACAGAAGGGTGGCTACCTCTGAGCCAGAGGCTACCAGCACCACATCGGGAGTGCCTTTACAATCTTTGGCTATATAGGCACCTTTCTGAGCCTGAAGTGCATCGGTATACCTGTCGGACCCGGGCAGTGCCGGTACAGACGGAATTCCCTGTCTAGAAAGGATCAGTGCGGTGGGGGTGCTCTTATTTTCCAGAGCCATTTTCCAGGCGACGGTAGTCTCCACGGCATCGGCCGGGCGAAGTACCATCATGGAACGGTTTCCTTTGTGGTTTTTTAAATGCTCCAGCAACCTGATCTGGGCTTCCTGCTCCACAGGTTGGTGGGTGGGACCATCCTCACCCACACGAAATGCATCGTGCGTCCATACATACTTTACGGGAAGTTGCATCAATGCAGCCATCCTGGCTGCGGGTTTCATATAGTCGCTAAAGACAAAGAAGGTTCCGATTACAGGAATCACTCCACCATGCAGGGCCATTCCGTTGGCGATAGAAGCCATGGTAAGTTCGCAAACACCTGCCTGCAGGAACGAACCGCTGAAATCACCATTGGTAAAGGCTTTGGTTTTGTTTAAATAGCCATCTGTCTTATCGCTATTGGAGAGGTCGGCAGAAGCAACAATCAGGTTCTCTACCTTTCCGGCAAGACTTGCCAGTACGGCTCCGGCTGCACCCCTGGTGGCTGCGCCTGACTTCTGTTCGATGGCTGCAAAATCGATCTCCGGAAGGGTTCCTGAGATAAAGCTGTTGAATTTGGCTGCCAGTTCGGGATTCTCCTTTTCCCAAGCAGCATGAATGGCCCTTTTCTCAGCAGCCATCTTGCGTTTCTTGTCCAGTATTTTTTCGTAAGCCTCTTTCACCTCAGGGAAGATCACAAAAGGATTTTCGGGATCGCCGCCCAGGTTAGCAATGGATTTTTCAAAAGAGGCACCTGCGTCCGATAAAGGCATACCATGTGTGGAGGTCTTTCCTTCGAAGTTGGCTCCATCCACATCCAATGCTCCTTTGCCCATGGTGGTTTTACCTATAATAATGGTGGGACGATCGCTCTCTTTCTGTGCGGCAAAAAGCGCATCGTAGATCTGTGATGGGTCATTTCCGTCCACAGTAAGCACAAGCCAGTTCCAGGCTTCATATTTTTTTGCTGTATCCTCGGCCGTCACAGATTCGGTGCGGGTCGACAACTGGATATCATTTGAATCATAGAACATCACCAGGTTTGAGAGTCCCAGGTAACCGGCAATTCGTCCTGCACCCTGTGAGATCTCTTCCTGTACACCGCCATCGGAAATAAAGGTGTAAGTTTTATGTGCCATCCACTCTCCGAAACGTGCCACCATAAAGCGTTCAGTAATGGCAGCTCCCACGGCTATGGTGTGACCCTGACCCAGGGGCCCTGATGTATTCTCCACGCCACGAGCCACATCCACTTCGGGATGACCAGGGGTGGGACTCCCCCACTGGCGGAAATTGCTTAACTCTTCGAGGGTGTAGTTACCTGTGAGGGTGAGTATACTGTACAACATGGGTGACATATGACCCGGATCGAGGAAAAAACGGTCCCTTAAAGGCCAGGACATATCATCGGGATCATAATTCAGGAAATTGGCATAGAGCATCTCCACAAAATCGGCTCCGCCCATGGCACCGCCCGGGTGACCCGACTTGGCTTTTTCAACCATTGCGGCTGAAAGAATACGTATGTTATCTGCTGCTCTTGTGTGATTCTTAGGATTCATGTTGCTGTTGTTTCGATGTAAAAAATTCGGTGTAAAAAAAAGGAAGCCCAAAATTACCCATTAATAATTAATTCAGGTCATCTGGAGGTACTTCTTTTTTTGTAATTTTGGGCCAAATTTTACACAATATGGCACTGAAATGCGGGATCATCGGGGTAGCGAACGTGGGCAAATCCACCCTTTTTAACTGTATGTCCAATTCAAAGGTAGAAACCTCAAGTTTTGCCTTCACCTCCAACAAGTCAAATGTGGGCATGGTGAACGTACCCGATCCCAGGTTATACAATCTGGAAAACTTCCAACCCACCGATAAGGTGATCCCTGCCACAGTGGATATTGTGGATATTCCCGGTCTCACCAAAGGGGCCAGTCAGGGTGAAGGCGTGGGGAACAAATTCCTTTCCGATATCAGGAACACCGACGCATTGATACAGGTACTCCGGTGCTTCGATGATGAGCAGCTCCCCCATATTGATGGCTCGGTAAATCCGGTTCGCGATATTGAGACCCTCAACCTGGAGTTGCAGGTAAAGGACCTGGAGTCGGTGGAGAAGAAGATGGAACGCCTGGCAAAGATTGCCAAGACGGGTGACAAAGATGCGCGCAGAGGTCTCGAGGTTTTAGCGGAATACAAAGCTCATTTTGAGGATTTTCAAAATGCACGTACCCTGGAGATCAGTGAAAATGACCAGAAGCATGTGGAGGATCTCTGTCTGCTCACCAACAAGCCGGTCATGTATGTGTGCAATGTAGAGGATGAAGCTGCCATTAGTGGCAATGCCTATGTGGACCAGGTGAAGGAGTACCTGGCCAACGAGGATATGGAGATCCTGGTACTGGCCGCCAGGCTGGAATCGGAGATCGCTGAACTGGAGGATGAGGAGGACCGAAAGGAGTTTCTTGCAGATGCGGGACTGGAAGAACCGGGTGTAAGCAAACTGGTTCGCTCGGCTTACTCCATGCTCAACCTGGTCTCATTCTTTACTGTAGGCCCCAAAGAGATCAGGGCGTGGACCATCCACAAGGGAGCATCGGCACCCGAAGCAGCAGGGGCCATCCATTCTGATCTGCAAAGGGGTTTTATCCGTGCCGAAGTGATGAAATATACAGACTTTATTACCCTGGGATCGGAGCAGGCCTGCAAAGAAAAAGGCAAGCTGGCGGTGGAAGGTAAAAACTACGTGGTGGAAGAGGCAGATATTCTGCACATCCGTTTTAACGTTTAGCATGTACCAGGGGGCTTTATTGATCAGATCTCGTTTTGGGAGGATCGGAAGGCGAACCCGGATCGCCGGGACCGCAGTTTTAATGACCGCCCTTCTCCTGGGCTCCCCAATTTATGCCCAGTGGCAGGAGCTTGAGTTTGATGACAGCGACATGGCCCTGGACCTGACTGAAGCACTTACCTTTCAGAAATACCCCACCTATGACCAGTATGTGGAGATAATGCGGAAATTTGCATCCGACTACTCCCACATTTGTCGGCTCGACACCTTTGGCACCTCGGTGGAGGGGCGGCTGCTGTTGGCCCTTAAGATCAGTGACCATCCCGGTGAGGAGGAGGCGGAAGCCGGTTTTTTCTATACCTCTTCCATGCATGGCAATGAGGTGGTAGGAATGGTGCTGCTTCTAAGGCTGGCCAACCAACTGCTGGAGGGGTATGGTTCAGATACGGAGATCACCCGTCTGGTGGAGGGGTTGGAGATCCGGATCAATCCCGTTGCCAATCCCGATGGAAGTTACTCGGCCGACAACGGGGAATCTCTGACCCATGCGATCCGTAATAATGTTGATGGGACAGACCTGAACCGCAATTTTCCGGCTCCGGCCATTGGTGAACCCGACGACACCACCGGCAGGGCACTGGAAAACCGGTTTATGATGACCTATTTGCAGCAGCATCGCTTTACCATGTCGGCCAACATCCACAGCGGAGCCGAGGTGGTGAACTATCCCTGGGACCACACCTTGGAATTGCATGCCGATGATGCCTGGTACAGGCTTATAAGCCACGAATATGCCGATGAGGCCATGGCCGTTGATCCCGATTATATGTTTGGCTGGCCCGACAACGGGATCACCAATGGAGCCACCTGGTACCCGGTGCAAACGGGGCGACAGGATTATGTGAACTGGTATCTGGAAGGCAGGGAGGTGACCCTGGAACTATCAAATGAAAAGCTTCTGAGTTCTGATTACCTGGACCAGTTCTGGAATAAGAACAAGCGCTCTCTGCTCAATTATATGTCACAATGTATGTATGGAATCCGTGGGATGGTTACCGATGAGGAGAGTGGAGAGGCTGTTCGGGCACTTATCCATGTTTTAGATCATGACAGCACCTACTCGGAGGTGCACAGCTCGGCCGATCATGGTGATTTCTACCGGTTGATAAAGGAGGGGATCTATGACCTGAAGGCTTCGGCACCCGGGTACATCAGTGACACCCTGCTTGATATAGTGGTGACCGATTACCAGGCCACGGTGGTTCAGATTGCTCTGGTTAAGGATCCCAAAACGGGGATCGAACCTTCTGGTGGCGAGTTTGAGCTGAGGCTCTATCCCAATCCGGCCCATGAGCGTATATATATAGGAGGATCAGATTCGGGTTCGGGTTTATCGGGTTC
>JAOZUK010000284.1:0-1807 GCA_029938715.1 Bacteroidales bacterium
GTTATGAGCCCAACGAGCTACCAACTGCTCCACCCCGCAATATATTTTTGGTATTGATGTCTGTTTAGAACGATGCAAAACTCTGTTTGCGGGTGCAAATATAGTGCAACTTTGGGGATTCTCAAAATTTAATGTGACCTTAGAAATACCGTTTTCGAAACCTCAGGGCCACACCCACAAGCAGGATCAGGACAGGGACTTCCACCAGGGGCCCAATCACTGCGGCGAATGCTTCGCCCGAACTGATTCCAAACACTGCCACTGCCACAGCGATGGCCAGCTCAAAGTTATTGCTTGCTGCCGTGAATGAGAGGGTGGTGGTTTTGGGATAGTCGGCTCCCATGGCCCTGCTGATAAAGAAGGAGACCAGGAACATCACCACAAAATAGATAATCAGCGGAATGGCAATCCGAACCACATCCATGGGAATCGCCACGATGGTCTCACCCTTAAGGGAGAACATCACAAAGATGGTAAAGAGCAAGGCGATGAGCGTGAGAGGGCTGATTTTGGGAATAAACTTCTGATGGTACCACTCCTTCGATTTCTGGCGATCTTTAGATTTCACCCGGATCAGGATGAATCGGGTGAGAAATCCTGCCAAAAAGGGGAGTCCAAGGTAGATAAAGACACTTTTTGCGATCTCTCCCATGGTCACATCCACCACAAAGCTCTCCATTCCAAACCAACGGGGCACCACGGTAATAAAGACATATGCATAGACAGAAAAGAAGAGTACCTGGAAGATGGAGTTAAATGCCACCAGTCCGGCTGCATACTCCGGGTCCCCCTCGGCCAGGTCGTTCCAGACAATCACCATGGCAATGCATCGGGCCAGGCCAATCAGGATTAATCCCGCCATGTAGTGCGGGTAATCGTGCAAAAAAATGATAGCCAGCAAAAACATCAGTACCGGGCCAATGATCCAGTTCTGAACCAGGGAGAGAATCAGGATTTTCCGGTTCCGGAACACATCACCCAGCTCTTCATACCGTACCTTGGCCAGGGGTGGGTACATCATAACAATCAATCCGATGGCGATGGGAATGTTGGTGGTACCCCGGCTCATGCCACCCCAGAAATCACCAATGGCAGGGACAAAGTGTCCGGCCATCACACCCAGGGCCATGGCAGCAAAGATCCAGAGGGTCAGGTACCGGTCCAAAAAGGAGAGTCTTTTTTTAGATGCAGTCATTCAGCTCTACTAAGGCAAAAGCCATTAATTTGAAAGAAAACTCAACAGCTGTTGATAGTTTGGATCCTCTGGATAGTTTTCAACCAGTCTTTCCGCATACATCAGAGCATTTTCTTTATCCCCATTCTCGCTTGAAATGGTTGCCAGACTGTACAGAATATTCCGGTCGTAGGGATGTCTTTTTACAGCTTCCTGCAAAACTTTCAGTGCCTCCCCGGGTTTTCCCTGAGAGTTCAGACCAATGGCATATACATAACTGTAGTGGGGATCATCGGGATCATTTTTTGTGGCATCGGCCAGATAAACCAGAGCCTCTTCCTGGTTGCCCTGCCTCACCTTCAACAATCCCAGGGAGTAGTGAATGGCCGCCAGATCGGGATACTTTTCCAGTGCGCTTTTCAGAATCCTCTCTCCATCTTCATCCCGTTCCAATCTCCTATAGAGATCTGCCAGGTTAATGTAGGGACCTACCAGTCCGGGTTCAAGCTCAATGGCTTCCTTATAAGAAGCTTCTGCCTTTTCCAGGTCTCCTGTGTTCAGGTAGAGGTTTCCGAAATTCATGTGCGTGGTGGGGTGATCGGCATTGATCATCAAAGACTCGTTGTACTCTTC
>JAOZUK010000284.1:1907-4673 GCA_029938715.1 Bacteroidales bacterium
AATGGGGTTGATCCAGCAGATCCTGACCATACCATTTCTTTAGATAATCGGTGGCCCACTGGGTCGATTTATCAGTATGGCACTGGTTGCAGGCATTGGGTGTTCCCAGTTTGTCTGAAAGATCGGGCCTGGGGATCCGAATGCTATGGTCCCGGCGAGGATCCACTACCATATAGGTGCGTTCGTGCATATGGCATTCAAAGCAGCTTGCTCCCTCTTTGGCAGGATCGTGAAAATGGTGTTCGCGACTTCCATATTCGGTGGCCATATGGCAACGGTAACAGAGTGCGTTTCCATTCACATAAACATGGCTGCTGTGGGGCTCGTGGCAGTCCTTACAGACCACTCCGGCCTGGTACATTTTGCTTTGCAGGAAGGAAGCGTAGACATAGACCTCTTCCAGGATCTGACCATCGGCAAAGTAGAGTCCCTCGTCCAGCAATGAAGGCCAGTGGGTATCCAGCAGGGAGCCTCCATGATAGTAATCTTCCGTGGCTACGGCTCTTCGGGCATGACATCGCGAGCACATCTGAACCAGTTCGTCCGATTGCCGGGGTACAGACCGGCGAGCCGTGACAGAATCGGGGTCGAACACCCAGGTGGCATTATCGGTATCCTTTAACCTCACCACCAGGCCCATATCGGGATAGACATCGGGACTGCTGCCGGCTTCCACCTTCTCGGCCCAATCCACATGATCTGAGCCAGGACCGTGGCATGCTTCGCAGGAGACATCAATCTCCGACCAGGTGGTGTGATAAGCTTTTTCGTTGTAGGAATAGTTTTTTCTCAGGTTGGTGGAGTGGCATTCGGCACACATGTAATTCCAGTTCTGAGTAACCCTGGTCCAGTGCAGTACATCCCCGGCCGGAATGGGTTCATCCTGGTAAATATGGAACCAGCGTTGCCCTCCATCTGTTGCCAGACGCGTATCCCAGCACAGAGGAAGGCACTGGTACCTGCCACCTGGGAATTCAATGAGGTATTGTTGCAGAGGCCTTACTCCAAACACATAGGAAACCTCATAATCGATCATATCTCCCTCTGGACCTTCTGTATTCACCATGTACTTTCCATCCTGCATAAAAAACCTGGAGGTAATCCCGTAATGGGTGATGGTAGATTCATTGAAATCACCCAGCACAGTTTCAGGATTGGCCTCATCCATGGCCATGTCGTGGTCCGATCCCTGGAAGAGGTTGAACTCTTTCTCATGGCACTCTTTGCAGCTCTCCCGTCCAATGTATTGTGCTGTGAGTTCATCGATCTCAGAAGTATTGGCCTGACTGGGATCTGAATCGCCACGCTTACAGTTGATTACTGTTAAAAGTGTAAAAGCCACCACCACTGCACCTGCCAGTACCCTTGGAACAAAACCCTTCTTCATAGCTAAATAACTCGTAATGATATAATTTCAAATGTATATAAATTAGAGAAATCGACTCTTTGGGTGGGTCTATTCAAAAAGAATCTATATAATTTTAGTGATTCTAACAGATTCTATGAAAAGAAGAAATTTTATCAGGAAAACTGCGGTAAGCCTGGCCTCACTGGCCGGGGTGGTGGCCGTAGTAAGTTACCTCAGGCAGTTCTTTCCAAGGCTGGCAGGTGGAAAAAGACGCATTCCCCTGGGGGATACCGCACATTTCCCCGTTGATACATACACTTTTTTGGAAGAGCATAACTTGTTTGTTTACCGGGATTACGAAGGTGTGAAAGCAGTTTCGGCAGTCTGTACCCACCTGGGATGTATCCTGGAAAAGAGCACGGATGGATTTGAATGTCCCTGTCACGGTTCATGCTATAACGACCAGGGTGAGGTACTCTCCGGACCTGCTCCCCGGGATCTCTCCTGGTACAGGGTAAGCAGAGCAGCCGATGGGAAGGTGGTGATCGATCCCGGTACCATAGTCTCAGCCGGTGATAAATTCCTTACCTCCTGACCTTGATCATGGAAGAGCAACTGAATAGTGATAGAAAGAATCGGGTGGGCAAGATCACCCAAAACTTCTTTTTACATATTCATGCCACCCGGGTGCATACTTTTTCCATGAAGCCCACCTATACTTTTGGCCTGGGTATGATCCTTGGATTTCTTTTTCTCATCATGGTTTTTACGGGAGTTATTTTAATGATCTATTACACTCCTTCTGTAGAGACTGCTTACCAGTCGGTAAAGGACATTGTGAATGTGGTGCCGGGCGGACGGATCATCCGAAATATGCACAGATGGGCCTCCCAGGGAATGGTGATTGTGGTTTTTTTGCATCTGCTTAGGGTGTTTTATACCGGCTCCTACCTGGGCAACAGAAGTCTGAACTGGGTCATAGGTGTGGTTCTGCTGATCATCACCTTGATGAGCAATTTCAGCGGCTATCTTTTACCGTGGGATCAGCTGGCTTATTGGGCAGTAACCATCGGATCCAATATCGCTGCATCAGCCAGGGAACTCACCGATCTGTTGGGAATCACCAATTTTTTTAATCCGGGAGGATTCCTGAAAAAAATGCTTATTGGAGGGGAGAGTGTGGGACAGCCGGCCCTTTCAAGATTTTTCACCCTTCACGTAATCTTCCTTCCCCTGACCATGCTGGTTCTCTTTGGAGTTCACTTTTGGAGGATCAGGAAAGACGGTGGTTTAAGCCGGCCCAAAGCCTATGCAGGTGATAAGGGAACCACCAATAAATGGCTGGCATGGCCGGTGCTCATGTGGACCGAGCTGGGGATCCTGATCGGGGTGGTTCTAGTGGTGCTTTTTATTGCTCT
>JAOZUK010000285.1 GCA_029938715.1 Bacteroidales bacterium
TATCAACAATGCGAATGCCTCAATTGACACAATATTATATTTGTAATAAATCGACACCAGATGAAAAATAAGAATCTTGTTTCAATCACGGATTTTACAAAGGACGAGTATTTGAGAATCCTTGAGCTTGCAGCTGAATTTGAAAAGGAACCGAGGCAGAATATCATGAATGGATACGTGATATCCACCCTTTTCTTTGAGCCCTCTACCAGAACCCGTTTAAGCTTTGAAACAGCCATAAATGGCTTGGAAGGGAGGGTGATAGGTTTTAGTGATTCAGGTGCCACCAGCGCCTCCAAAGGAGAGACACTTCATGATACCATAAAAATGGTGAGCAACTATGCAGATCTGATTGTGATGCGTCACCCTCTTGAAGGAAGTGCAAGGCTGGCCAGTGAAGTATCATCGGTGCCCATCGTAAATGCCGGTGATGGTGCCAATCAGCACCCCACCCAGACACTTCTTGACATGTACTCGATTTATAAGACACAGGGTACCCTTGAGAACCTGAAGATTTTTATGGTCGGGGACCTAAAGTATGGACGCACCGTACACTCCTTGTTACAGGCCATGTCCAAGTTTAATAGCACATTCTACTTTATCTCTCCCAATGAACTCAAGATGCCTGCCACCTACAAGCTTCATCTGGATAAAATAGGCCTCGAATATTATGAGGGCAGTAATCTGACCGAATTCCTTCCTGAAGCAGACATCATCTATATGACCCGGGTTCAACAAGAGCGATTTACCGATCCCATTGAATATGAAAGGGTGAAAAACGCCTATATTCTTCGCAAAGCGATGCTTGATGGATGTAAAGAGAGTATGAAGGTACTTCACCCCCTGCCCCGAGTAAATGAAATTCATACAGATGTAGATTCAAGTCCACATGCCTACTATTTCGAACAAGCAAGAAACGGAGTTTTCGTTCGCATGGCCATTTTAACTTCAATCCTGGGAATCAAATGATGAAAGACAAACGATTATCGGTAAGCGCGATCAAAGAAGGTACCGTTATTGACCATGTACCTGCAAGTGCTCTATTTAAAGTGGTTTCTATCCTGAACCTTGATAAACTGGATACAATGATCACCATTGGGAATAGTCTGAGCAGTGATAAGCTTGGTAAAAAAGGGATCATAAAGCTCTCCAAGGTCTTTTTCCAAGACGATGATATCAACAAGATAGCACTTGTGGCACCCAGTGCAAAGCTGAATCTAATCCGCGATTATGAAGTTGTGGAAAAAAGGGTAGTTGAGATTCCGGACGAGATCATTGGCATAGCGAAATGTGTGAATCCCAAATGCATTACCAATAACGAAGTGGTAACCACCCGGTTTGAGGTAGTCTCCAAATCAGAGATAAAACTTAAGTGCCACTATTGCGAAAAGATCACCAGTAGGAACAACATTGAAATACTCTAACTGCAAAATGCAGCTAGAGTATTTCAAAGTGTAAAGTAGAAAGTGTAAAGTTCATGCCACTAACGGATGCGATCGTACGCTTTCACCATCAGCTCATCTCTGCGAATCCGGCGGAAGGCCAGGTAAAGTAAGATTGCTATAATAGGTGGTAAAACAATTCTCCACTGGTACAGAATGGAGGCACCATCCAATTGGTTTTTAACCACCCATATGTAGTAGAATATCATGCCAATCATCCCTGCTCCCACCAGAATAAGAAAAATGCTGATTCTCATCTGAAGAGCTCTGTTCCTGTAGAGGAAGATGTTCAGAAATGACAGGGTAGTCACCACAATAAAGATCACCGACATGGGCCATGTAGCCAATTCACCTTTCTCTCCTGCGCTGTTGACCAGTCCTGAATGCTTGAGCAGGTATTCACTTCCATCCAGGTTAAACAGAGCCAGCGGGCCGTTTAACAGCAGCAATGAGAGAATAAAGACCCCCAACAAATAGAGGGTCTGTGGTCTCTGTAACATTTTCTGACTAATTAATTTCCACCCAGAATTAGTGGCATCCCGTCGTCTCCACTTCCAATCACAACAACTTTACTGTTGGCCGATTGGGCCAGTGCAAGGGTAGCATCAATTCCTTTTTGCTTTAGAATATTTGGTGTAAGTGATTGGCTGATGATGCGGTTGTAATCGGCAATACCCTTAGCCTGAATTCTCAGACGTTCTGCTTCACTCTCTTCGCGCTCGAGCCTGTACTGATAGGCCAAAGCTTCCTGTTGTTGCTGCAACTTACTCTCAATAGCTGCTTTAATCTTTTCCGGCAATGATATGGACCTAATCAGTAAATCCTTCATCTCGATATTTTTTTCAGCCAGGGCCAATCGGGTAGTTTCAATGATCTCTGCTTCTACTTCGCCTCTCTTAGTGGAGTAAATTTCTTCTGCTGTATAGCGTCCGGTAACAGCCCTAACAGCAGACCTCACATTAGGGACCACCATCACAGAAATGAAATTTATTCCAATATTCTCATGTAGATCTCCGATCTTATCGTAGAAGGGATTGAAAATAATGGTCACATCCACGTTAATAGAGAGTCCTCCTTTGTCAAGAACATCCATGGTCTCCTCAGCTTTCACCTCCCTGACATCATAACGGATCAGATCGTTCCAGGGAGCAATCACATGAAAGCCGGGTATAAAGATATTCTCCTTATCCAGTCCCATCCCAAATTTCTTAAAGATAACCGCGCGTTCACCCGGTCTAATGACATAAAACATCTGGCTGCCAAAAATGAGTAAAAGGACTACAATGGCCACCACGCTTATAATAACGTATTGTGCTTTCTTCATAATTCAATAATTTATATTGTGAGTAAGTATTTTAAATGCAGCTACAAAAATACACTATTTTTATCGATAATGTGGCAAAGAAAGTGATATGGAGAACATTTCACATACCGATCTGATACTGAACCCCGACGGGAGCATCTACCACCTGGCCCTTATGCCAGAAGAGATTGCTGACACCATCATCCTGGTGGGTGATCCTGGAAGGGTAGCGACGGTATCATCTAAGTTCGATGGTGTGGAAATCAAAAAGTCGAACCGGGAATTTGTCACTCATACAGGATCTTATCAAGGAAAAAGGATCAGTGCTATCTCCACAGGCATAGGAACAGATAACATCGATATTGTTCTTAATGAGCTGGATGCGCTGGTTAATGTGGATCTGAACGAGCGAAAAGTTAAGGATGAAAAGAGGAGACTTTCTTTCATCCGGATCGGGACAAGCGGTGCCCTGCACACCCACATTGAGCCAGGGACCAGAATCATTACAAAGATTGCAGGTGGATTTGACGGCCTGTACCATTTCTATCTGGATATGGAACAGGTTACAGTGGATGGACTGACTGAGGCTTTTATAAACCATACGGGTTGGAAAAGTGCGCTTCCTGATCCCTATTTTACAATGGGATCTGAGAGATTACTTTCAATTTTCTCTGAGTCAGAACAGGTTTCTGGTATCACTCTCTCCACTCCGGGGTTCTATGCACCACAGGTGCGTTCCATCAGGCTGGCCCCATTTGATGTAAACCTGATCCAAAAATTGAAGACTTTCCAGTTCGGCCTATTGAAAATCAATAATTTTGAGATGGAGAGTTCAGCCTTGTATGCTCTATCTGCACTTATGGGTCATGATGCAATTACCATATGTGTAGCAGTGGCCAACCGCATCTCGAAAGAGTTTTTAGTGGACTATAAACCGGCCATGGAATCATTAATTGAGATGGTCCTGGATAAAATCGCAGTGAATGACTGAACATAGTCATAGAGAACTTGAGGCATTGATGAACCTTCTGGAGGATCCAGATAACCAGGTTTTTGACAATGTGTCGAGTCGCCTTATCGAATTGGGAGAAGAGGTAGTGACTCCTCTGGAGCGAAGGTGGGAGCTAACACTTAAACCAGAGTTACAGGGGAAAATTGAGAACTTAATCAAACAGATCCAGTTTAACACGCTCAGGCGGAGTATGGATTCATGGAGATCCACAGGGGGTAATGATTTGCTTTACGGATCCTACCTGGTGGCCAGGTTTCAATATCCTGATTTAAGCTTTGAACCTTTCAACCAAAAATTAGAGAAGATAAAAAGGGATATATGGCTTGAGTTGAATAATGAGTTGACTGCTTTGGAAAAGGTCAAGGTAATCAACTACTTTATGTATGATATTCATAAATTCGATAAAAGCCTGAAGAAGGCTCATACACCTCAATTATACCTGGTTAACCATGTCATAGACACCTGCAAGGGCAGCCCGGTCATGCTGGGAATGATCTATGCAGAACTGGCCAGGAGATTAAACCTTCCAATCTATGGAGTAAACCTGCCAAGGAATTTTGTGCTCTGTTACTATGACCCTGATTTTCAAGATGACCCCAATGGAATTATGTTTTATATCAATCCATCAGATAGTGGGGCAGTACTTGGATTGAAAGAGTTAAAATATTTCCTGAGTCAGGTAAAGATAGAGGAGAAGGAGAGCTATTTCACGCCCTGTTCAAATGTGGATATAATCGAACGTCTGATCCTTAACCTGCAATATGCGTATGACCGATCTGGCCAACCTGATAAAGCACTTGCTTTGAAAAGATTACTTCGTAATCAGTGAAAAGTAGAAAGTAGAAAGTATGCAAGTATGCAAGTGTCTTTATACTTTATACTTTATACTTTATACTTTATACTTTATACTTTA
>JAOZUK010000784.1 GCA_029938715.1 Bacteroidales bacterium
TCAGCCTCTTGCAAAAACCGAGGGCCAAAGTTGGTTTGAGGCGAAGACATGAGCGAAGAAGAGGTGGACGACGAGAAGAGCGGTAATCTACGGACGGACAGAGCAGGCCACCGGCTGGGTATCACGAGGATCCACGGTTTGATGAGCTGAGAGGGTGGCTAGGAGGCTGCTCTGAGCAGCTGTTCTGCTGTGAGAGCAAGAATGCCAAACATGAGGTGTGCAAAGACCTTTGGGTGACCACGGACTCTGACGAATCGAGCGCCAAAGCTGTCTTTGATCCTCGAGAACCCTCGTTCAGCTGACGAGCGCAGCGAGAAGCGTTCCGCCTTAGCTGGATCAAAATTCTGTTTGGCCTTACGGCGGGGATTGTGGTCGATGATCGGGACGTGATTCATAGCGATGCTGTGTTCTCGAATCAGAGTGTCGTCGTAGGCGGCATCCATGATGTCGTAAAGACTGGTGACCCTTCGTGAGGAAATTTCAGCAAGCGGGATAGCGGCCTGACTGTCATGTGTCGACGCCGAGGTTAGGAGGCAACTGATCGGGATCTCTCCATCGGCCCAATCGACGTGCAGGCTGTAGCCAGCCCACTGTTCCATTCGTCCTTTGCTGTTGTGCTTTCTGCCGACGTCGCAGTGTTTCGGAAGATCATCGACCATCTCGTCGAGCGTCATCTCATGGAATTGTTTGAAGATCCGTCTGTGCTTGCCCTGCCTTTTCTTCGGTATTGAACGCCTGCGTCTTGGCTTCTCGCGGGCCGTGATCGCAGTAGCATCTCGACAGATGTGACCGACCAGACGAGTCGACTCACACTGTTTGATGAGGGCTTCGTGAAGTCGTTGAGGCAGATGCGTCACAGCAAACTCTGAGAACGCCCGTGAGAACGTCGCTTCGCTCGGAATCTCTCCACGACGGCTCCATCCACAAAGTCGGCGGGTGGTTTGAGATTCCTGGAGATAGTCGATCAGAGACCGAGTGTCTGGAAGATTCAACACCGCCTTTGCCATAAATGCTCGTGCCAGCGGTCGACGGTCAGACTGAGGGCGTCCTCGCATTCCAAAGGACGGCTGTGGCAAGTGCTCTTCGAGCGACACCATCTCGATCAACATCACCAAACTCTGCATTTTCTTCGAGAGAGGCCCTATCGTTTCTTCAAGATTAGGGAACAGTGACTGTTGACACCAGCTGAGAATTCGAGACAATTGTTGCAAGAAGCTGGACCTCCTTTGTTTTTGTTGCCAAACATATGATAACAAAGAAGTTCGGCTTCTTCTATCTGTTTTTTTGTCTTTCGAGTCCTGCTATTTTTGCAAGAGGCTGA
>JAOZUK010000785.1 GCA_029938715.1 Bacteroidales bacterium
GCCAGGACCAGAATAGTCTTGCCATTTGACTTCTTATTGAAAACATTTTTCATTTTTTCATGCTTGTGAATGTACCTACAAATATAGGGGGAGGAGTTATCCGCAGGATAGGGAGAATTCCGAAATCGAAGGGAGGGGAATCCTAATTTTAAGGTAGGGATTATCCTACCTGTTGCTATGTAAGTTTAGGATTATTAAATTTTAATACTGAATTTTCGGATAGCTAACCTGTAAGCAAAATCTATTCGCACATTAAATTATAACAACCATGAAATTAGCACATGCAGCCATTGAGCAGGGTCAGGGCATTCTTCGCCTTGCACCAAACTGGGTTCCCAGGTCATTTTGTATACCAGGCCGCAGGATCAAATTACATCCTGATGATTATTTTGCCTTGGGAGGGAATCGCGGAGGAATTGATGAGCGTTGGTTATCCTCCGCCACTCCTGCAGACAATGGTCCCCTTACAGGGAAAAATGAAGGTTTGAGTGAAGTTGTATTTGAGGAGAAGGGAAAAGTTGAGAGGTTATTGTTTCGGGATGTTATTGAGGAGTTAAAGGGAGATCTGTTGGGGACTGCAATGTGGGATAAGCACAGTTGCTGGCCCATGTATTCCAAATTTTTTGATAACCAGGCTGCATTGCCACACCATATTCATCATGGGGATGAACATGCGGCCCTGACCGGTCAAAAGGGAAAGCCGGAGGCCTATTACTTCCCACCTCAGCTCAATAACCATGGTGGCGATTTCCCCTATACATTTTTTGGTTTTATTCCCGGGACCACCAAAGAGCAGGTATTGCAATGCCTGAAAAATTTTGAGAATGGAGATAACAAAATAACCAGCATATCCCAGGCATATCGCCTGGATACTGGGACCGGCTGGGATGTCCCCACTGGAGTGTTGCATGCTCCTGGTAGTCTGTGTACTTATGAGCCACAGAAAGCTTCGGATGTGTTCGCAATGTACCAGTCCCTGACTGGTGATTCAATTGTACCCGTGGAGCTGTTATGGAAAAATACACCTGAGGAGAGAAAAAATGATTTTGATTTCCTGATCGAGGTGATGGACTGGGAGCTGAATGTGGATCCGGATTTTAAACAGAACCGTTTCATGTCCCCGTTGCCAGTCAGATCGCTGGAAGAGATGCAGTCCGCAGGTTATCTGGAAAATTGGATTTGCTATAAGTCTGAGGACTTTTCTGCCAAGGAGTTAACAATTTTCCCGGGTTGTTCCGTGGTCATTAAGGACCAGGGACCTTATGGACTGATTATGATGCAGGGGCATGGGAAGATGGGGGTATGGGATATTGAAAC
>JAOZUK010000786.1 GCA_029938715.1 Bacteroidales bacterium
CAATCCGACTCAGTTCACAGCCACAAGCACAGATTTTATCAGCATCATCAATATCGTGGAGACGTTCAATTCTGGGAAGATTATCCGGGAGAGCTTTTCTACCACGTTTCTTGCGATTATGGGCCGGAACATGGATGTCTTTTTCTTCGGGTTCATCTGTCCCAACCGCAGGTTCCGGCATATCAAATAACGGAAGGGGCTGAGGACCGTCTACCGGTTTAAACTTTTCACTTTTACGACCATATAACTGTGCCCGCAGGAGACTGATCTCCTCCAGTAAAATACCAGTTTCTTTATCATGATGACCCTGAAAATCAACCAGCATCTGCTTGAGCAGAGTAGTGTCATCAGGTAATGTGGTCGCTTTGATATTCATGCCCTGAAATATACCACAACATATTGATTTTGCAAGTATTAAATGGAAAATATCTGTATTTTTTTAATGGGTTGGGAAATAATCAAAAAACATCTGTTTTGTTTCCCATAATTATTAATAATACTCACAATATCAACTAGTTGTGTCAGAATACCTAAGCCTTGTGTCATAGTGTAGAAAACTTTTAACGAAACTATCCATTTATATCATCGATTGGTACGATAACTGCGGATGTGCTTCGCTCTGTTTTAAGGACAAACCATCCAGCAACCAGGACAATTCGTGACCATGAATATTAAGTACACTCTCTTCAGTTTCAGGCCATTGGAATTGATGTTTTTCCAATCTCTTTTGCCATAGGCAAAATCCATTACGATCCCAATACAAAATCTTAATAATATCACGCTTCCGGTTACAAAAGGCGAATATATGACCAGAGAGTGGATCAAGATCAAGCTGATCGGAAACCAGAATGGATAACCCGTTAATCGATTTGCGCATATCCGTTGTGCCGGTGGCTATGTAAACTCTCATAGGGTGAGCTGGGGAGAACATTATCTTTTCTCCAAAGTTGCCAACAGCCTGGTCAATGTTGCCTGAGAAAAATTATCGGAAACTTCAATTGCAATTTTATCCGGTAAAATAACTTTTAAGGTAGCCTCAACCGCTGAAACGGGGATCTTCATAGTCTTTGGCGTAAATGCCACCGGTACCAGGGTTGTCTCTTTGTTAATAGGCCGGGAAAGTTTTCTCTGCCAGTAGGTCGATGCATCGTAGGAAAGTTGATGTTGTCTGCAATATTCGGCACGACTCAAGCCACTCTGTTTCTGTGCTGTTAAATGTGCTTCCCAGTGTCGCTTAACACGGGATTGTCTTTTTTGTCTGCTTTGTCTTGTCATGGGCATCCTCCTTGATGATTTTTGGATGCTGCATCATGACAT
>JAOZUK010000092.1:0-11466 GCA_029938715.1 Bacteroidales bacterium
TTGCACAAAAAATGCTTGATCTGGGCAATGAAATCAACGAATCTGAGGATCCTTCGGATGTATCGATGCAATCTGATTATCCGGAAATCCAGAAGATGTACCTGAATATCTTGACCGAATTGTTAGAAGAACAACAACATACATCACTGTACCCCGAGCAGACTCTGGAGCTCTTATCCGATAGTCTTTCCAGTTCTGTAAGAAGAAATATGCTTTGGTTTGATGAGAATGCTTCAGAAATGATTAAGCAAGCCATGCTCACCGTCATAGACAGCACATCTTCCCGGAAAATCAAAAATGATTACAGAGAGTTAATCGGGGTCTTATAGAGTTAAAACCAGTGGTTTAGTCACTCCTGAGATAGATTTGCAGGCTGTCGTTATTCGGGGCGAAGATCAGGATCTCTTTCCCCGGGGATAAACTGATCTGTGTCACATCCCTCACCTCGCCATCCAGGAATAAACCGCTTTTATGATTGGGCACCGATACAAAGCTTCCGTCCCCGTTCCCAAGCAGCACAACTCCCCTGTTAGCATCCAGATGACCGAATTTCAACCTGGAGCCGTAAAAATTCCCTGCCAGAATCAGGTCCATATTCCTATCACCGTTATAGTCACCCGAAACAATACTGTATATGGGAGAAAGCTGGGCAGCAACAGGGAGGTCTGACAGTCCGAACTGCATATTACCCAGGTTTTCAAGGTAGGAGGAGCTGAGATTGGTGGCTTTTAGCCTTAGGGCATTTTCAAGTAGCTCAGCAGGAAAGATATCGGTGATTGTTTGGTCGGCAAAAGATTGATGATCGGGATACTTTTTCCCAAGATCAGGCAGCTGAGATTCCAGATCAAGTTTCGAATAGAGAGGGGCATTCCGGCCTTTGATATAGTAGCACATGACGCCATCCAGTGAACCATTGTTATCAAAATCAGAGGCATAGATTGTAGCCGGTTCTTCGGGTGTGGGTTTTATCTGGAAATTCTTTCCTGTGTTACCAAGTACGTAATCGATGTCCCCATCGTTGTCAAAGTCGCCTGATTCAATGGTATTCCACCACCCTTCCGACCTCTCCATCCACTCCTGTCCCTCCAGCTCTTCAAAGCCTGTCCCGGTATTCTGGAAGAGTCGGACAGCCATCCATTCACCCACCAGGATCAGGTCGGGAAGTTCATCTTTATTGAAGTCTGTCCATAGGGCATCGGTAACCATCCCGGGTCTGAGAAGCTCCGGGTTTAGCTCTTCAGTCGCATCCTGGAATCGGCCTGTTCCGTCGTTTTTTAGCAGGTAGCTTCTGGGAGCAAGCGGGTAGCTTTCGGGTGTGAGTCTTCCTCCCACAAAGAGATCCATATCCCCATCCCCGTCCATATCTGCTGCTTTCACACAGGAACCACTGGTAAGTGATACAGGAAGACGGTTACTGGATTTGATGAAATTGCCTTTTCCGTCATTCAGGTAGAGGCGATCCTGGAGCTCAGCTGCACCAGGAGTGAATTCGTTTCCTCCGCTCACAACATATAGGTCCAGATCCTTATCCCCGTCCACATCAACGAACAATACTCCCAGATCTTCGCTCTCCTTGTCAGTTTCAAAACATGCCATTTCCCTTGCCTCAAATGTGCCTTCCTTCCCGTGCAGGAACAGCTTTCCGGGAGATCCCTTTGCTCCACCGATAAACAGGTCGTCCAGACCATCACCATTCACATCACCTGCTGCCATACAGGGTCCCTGGGTGGAAAGTTTCCAGGGCAGCAATATCTGCCTTTTGAAGTCGTTATAATCATTCTCCTTATGCCGGAAATGAATAGGTTTCGGATCGTTCAGGGAGGTAAAAAGCGTTTGTGGCTCCCTCCTGGAGGACTCTACCATATCCGTGGCATCTTCATTACGTAGTGTTATCGTACGGTCTGCTTCTATATGGCTTATGGTCTGTGACCTCAGGTCCGGCCAGGTGACAATGAGCCGGTCAATCAGAGTGGCCCCCCCCAATCCGAATATCAGGTCGTGGTCCACCGAAGACATATACCCTCTGGAAGGATAAGCCTCCAGCGTAAATACCTTATCCCCGCAGTATACATCAACACGCGCTCCTATCCCCCTGGTATTCATGCCACTTCCTTCCAGTATGATCTTTAGGAAATGATTATCATTAAGGCGTTCTGCATTGTTTCGATACACATGGGCATAATCATTCACATTGCTGATTACCAGGTCCATATCGCCGTCATTATCCAGATCGGCATAAGTGGCTCCGTTGGATAGGGTGGGATGTGTAAAACCCCATGCTTCTCCTTCATTGGTAAAGGTGAGATCTCCTTGATTTTTATACATGTAATTACTCAGCACGGTGGCCGGGATTATAGCCAGGAAATCCATCATGTCTATGGTCGGCTCTCCTGCACGCCGTTTGATTGTCTCTTTCACGGACATATCCAGGATATCCATATGCGTCACGTTTTTCCCGTATCCATTGGAGATGAAGAGGTCTTTGAATCCGTCCTGATCAAAATCGCATAAAAGGGGAGACCAGCTCCAGTTGGTGCTGTAGGGACCTGCATATTGTCCAATCTCCGTGAAATGGGTACCCCCGCAATTCAGCTGCAGCATATTCCGTGTGGTCTGGTAGTAAAAGCCCAACTCTTCACGAACGGATAGCCTTTCATAATTATCGGGGCCTTCCACCAATTTCTGTTCGTAATGATCTTCCGGAAGCATGTCGAGGGTGAAGAGATCAATAAAACCGTCGTTGTTTATATCAGCGGCATCACAACCCATGGATGAAAGGGAGATGTAACTGAAGTATTCCTCCATACATTCCCGGAAAGTGCCGTCCTTTTGATTGATATAGAAATAATCCTTTTCGTAATAGTCATTACAGACGTAAATATCGGGCCAGTGGTCGCCATTGAAATCTGCAATTGCAACTCCCAAGCCAAAATTGAGGGCACTGGAGAAAATGCCTGCATCCCATGTGACTTCAGTGAACCCCTTACCATCATCGTTCCGGAAGAGTTTCTGTCCATACCAGGGGTCCCGGCTATTTCTGAGTTGAGTGTATTCCTCGGAGAACATGGCGAACTTGTCTACGGAGTGGTTCAGTATAAACAGATCCAGGTCCCCGTCCTTATCATAATCCAGAAAGGCACTATGTGTGGAATAGGCGACATCTGCGATGCCATACTCTTCAGCCCTTTCGGTAAAGCTTAGGTCTCCGTTATTAAGGAACAGAAAGTTTTTCCGGAATCGTTGCCTCTTGTCGGTTGAACTGCAAACATATATATCGAGGTATCCATCTCCATTCACATCGGCCATGCTAACACCGTTGCTCCAGGATTCGACGGCGGAGATTCCGGCTTTTTCGGTAATATTCTCAAACCTGAAATTGCCTTTATTAAGATAGAGCCGGCTGCCGATCATGTTACCTGAAAAGAAGATGTCAACCAGCTTGTCATTATTAATATCGCCCACCGCTACTCCGGCACCATTGAAAAGGTAGTTGTACTCGAGGGTATTAAAATCAGGGAATTCTTTGATGGGATTTCTGAAGTCTATTCCTGTCCTTTTATGGGAGAGCAGTGTGAATTGTTTCTCTTCACGCTGGCATGACAATAAGAGAAAGATAGTCAGCAGGTAGAGAATATATCTAAAGTGTATAGACATACATCAGCTTTGAGTTGAACTGAAAGATAGAAATTTTTCCATTGAAAAAGAGGGTGTCTTAAAAGTTAGCTTTAATTACTTACTTAAGGATGCTTAGGAAGTAACCTGGCATTTTTTACGCAGTAAATAAGCACGTTACGAATAAGCATCCTTAAGAAAACAAACGAGGGTGTCCTTTTGAGACACCCTCGTTATCAAGAAAGATTATTATCTAGATTAGAAGTTTGGTCCTCCTGTATCCCACCACAGACGGGTGCTGATCAGATCCTCTCCTCCCAGTTTTGTCACTGCATCTGCATAACCCACCGGATTATTGACCTTTTCACCATTACCAAAGAATATGGGTACCCTTTTAAGGAAATCGTCATCAGCGATGACACCAAAGTCTGCATTGCTGTCGTTCTGATAAACGTAGGGAAGTTTCGGATAACCGGTCCTGCGGTGATCCACCCAGGCCTCAATGGAATTATGCTGTGCTGCGATCCACTTCTGGGTCATGATCTTCTCCAGCTTTACCTCATCGGTAGCACCTTCGTCCCATGCCACAGTAACCTGAATCCTGTTTACAAAATCGTTAATACCACCTTCATACACCGCATCATCATAATCAAGAGGAATACCTGTATTATTCAGAAGATATGCATCAGCACCTCCTGCTCCCCACTCTGCAAACGAGGCTCTTACACCCTCCTCATAGTGTTCCTGAGCTGTTCCGGCAACTGCCCAGCCGCGCAGGGCTGCTTCAGCCAGTATGAAATGAGTTTCCTGTGCTGTGTACAGTGCCCGCTTGGAAACAATGCCGGCATCATTAAAATCAGTGTTTATGGTTGAATAGACCGTATGATCTGATTTCGCAACCAATTCAGCCCCAACGCGAACGCCTTTATAGGGCCAATCGGGATGGTCTGTGACCAGGGAGGCATCAGCCACTGGCTCGAAATAGGACTCGATCCGGTTATCTTCATAGCCTACCAGGATCGATTCCATAGAGGCACTCATTCGTGTATCATCCCAAGCAAAACAACAGGTAGCCGGCCCGAAGATATTTCCTTGCAGGGACAGCATCGTGTTTTCGGCATTGGTCATAATCAATCCACCCGCATTGGTCATAGCTTTTACTGCCTCGGCCTCTGCCAGGACAGGATCTACTTTGACTATGCGCATGGCCAACCTCAGTCGCAAACTGTTGACGTACTTGAGCCACATGGACATATCTCCTCCATATACTTCATCGAATTTCGACAAACCCGCATAATCCAGATTGGCACTGAACACTGAAGCTATTTCATCCAATTCGGCAAACCAGGTGTCATACAGGGTTTCTTCGGTGTCATACATAACTTCCGGGCTCGAACTACCGTAATCGGTATAGATGATCGGACCGTAGTAAGCAGACAGACGATGAGCACCGGTAATCTTGACTAATTTGGCCCAAGATTCAAATACGTCGAATCCCCCTTCTGCTGCAATCTGCTGCACCTGATGTGCAGGAGCCATTACACTGCCGTAAATCCGGTTCCAGTAAGGGGCCCATCTCATATAATAGGTGGTGTTGTTAACACCCCCAACAAAGGGAGTTGGAGTTCCCAGCTGACGCACCCAGGTGGTATTACTCAGGTTATGCATCGTCTGATGTCCAATTATAGCGGTAAACCAGTGACCGGACCACAGGGTTATAAAGAAGGATCCTACGTGGTTAAAGTCCTGTTCAAGAGACTCGCCCGAAATCTGATACGGATTTGTATTGATCTCTTCGAAGTTCTCAGTACATCCACTAAAGAATAGTGCAAATACTGCGATGGTTATAAATATGATCTTTTTCATCATTCTCTATATTAAA
Organism: Bacteroidales bacterium; assembly: GCA_029938715.1. GTDB lineage: Bacteria > Bacteroidota > Bacteroidia > Bacteroidales. The sequence continues at coordinate 5,495 of JAOZUK010000092.1, forward strand.
AGTTTATGTTTAGATTAATTCCAATCGACCGTGTGGTTGGCAGATTGAAATTATCCAACCCCTGATTATTCCTGTTGGTACTCATCACAAGATCCGGATCAAACGGTGCTTCTTTATAAATAAAGAATAAGTTACGTCCGAACACTGAAAAAGTCATACTATTCACTGCAGAGCTTTCCAGGTTCAGAGTATAGGAAAGGGCCAATTGGCTTAACCGGATGTTAGTACGATCATACACATAGTATTCCATGATACCATTCCTGTCACCAGTGGCCAGAAACCAGGTTCGTGGATCCACCGTAGAAACCGCTGTTCCATCCTCGGTAACAGCATCCACTGCCAATCCTCCTGCATCACGTGCTTCGCCTGATCTTAATGAGACACCATAACCATCCAGCATGGCTTCGGTCTGACTTACTACAACTCCTCCCATTTTGCTGTTTATTAAGGCGCTTAAGCCAAAATTTTTCCATGTCACATTGTTGTTCCAGCCCAGGACCCAATCAGGTTCTACATTTCCCATAAATTGAGCGTCGGTGGTTTTTCTAGGCATTCCCTCTTCGGTCACAACAATCCTTCCGGTATATTGTTCTCCGGGTTCTGCATTTTCATCATAATTTTCACGCAGGAATGCAGAAGCATATAAATCACCCATGGAACCACCGGCCGAAAACCGGATGCCAACACTTTCTCCACCTCCCATACCAATAGTATTAATATCCGGGTGAATTTCGACTACCTCATTGGTGTTTTTGGAAAAGTTAAAGGCAGTGTTCCATTGCCAGCCGTTGTTTTGCACCGCAATGGCATCCAGAGTGATCTCCCATCCTTTATTGACGATTTCACCCGCATTAACAAAATAGGTGGTATAACCGGAACCCGATGGGGCAGCAAGTGAGAGAAACTGATCATTACTAACGATGTTGTAGTAGGTAACATCAAGACCCAGTCTTCCGGTAAAGAACCTTATGTCGGCACCAATCTCCATACTTGTGATCAATTCCGGTTTCAGGTCGGTAAAAGGAGTTTGGGTATTCCTGTTAATACCGCCTCCGGCATTGATGGTGTTTTCGGGATCGACCCTATTGAAAGGCACTTCGTTACCCACGTAGGTATATGAACCCCTTAATTTGGCAAATGAGATAATCTCAGGAAGATTCACAGTGTTGTGGATCAGCCAGGTCAAACCCGCAGCCGGATACAAATAGGATTCGTTTCCTGTGAGTGCCAGGGTGGAAGCCCAGTCGTTCCTTAATGAAACATCAAGAAATAACATTTCCTTCACACCAAGGGTGACATTGGCAAATATAGCCTGCTTAACCAGTTTGCTGCCCAGGGTGGAATTGATCGACACATTATCCGGAACGTTCTGGAACATGTACTCGTTGGCATAAATCAGTCCATTGGACTGCGTATTCACCGATACGCCATGCCCGTATACAGTATTCTGGTAGCTCGCTCCTGCCAGAGCAGTCAGGCTGACGGCTCCGAAGTTTTCATCGTATCTAAGAATCGCATCGGTATACCATAATTCATCGGTGTAATCGCGATAATCCCATGCGCCATTTGCATGTACATTGGTCTGATTGGAGCCAGCCGCGTGCTGCGTTTCGTAGGTTTTCATGGCTAAGTCACCATTCCCCCGGACTGAAAAATTCAGCTTTTCGGTAATATCCCAGCCCACCGACAGATTCGCGATAAGTCGTTGAGTCTTGTCATCTTTGGGCTCATTATTCAGGATCCAGGCAGGATTCGAGATAAAATGGTTATTGACAATCTTGTTTTGTAACATGATGTTCCTGGTTTCATCATAGTATTCGTAGTTCTCATAGTAATCATCGAAATCCAATTGTCTGGGGTACTGATATACATTCAGAACCGGATTCAGGTAGTAGCCGGCAGGGGGTCGGTTATGACTCTTCTCGTCAGTCAGCATAATATTGGAACTGACAGTGACTTTGTTATTCGCCAGCTTTGTTGACTGCTTAAAAGTCAAATTGTTCTTTCTATAGGTGTTGGTAGGCACTGTGCCTCGTGCGGTGGTGTTCGCATAAGAGAAATAAGCTGTGGTTCTTTTGCTTCCGCCAGAAACAGAAATGGAGTTTATCAGACTATATCCCGTCTGGAAGAAATCATCCACAAAGGTGTCGTCGTAATCTCCCTTTGTGTAGGACCAGCTCTGTTCGGATCCCCCGTCGGCACCATAATTAAACTGGAGCTCGGGCATGACCATGGCATTATCGAAGGAAATACCCGTATTGAAGCTCACTCTCGTAGCACCCTCGGTTCCGCTTTTCGTGGTAATCAGTACTACACCGTTGGCTCCCTGGCTGCCATAAAGAGCTGCTGCATTGGAGCCTTTCAGGATACTGACGCTTTCGATATCTTCGGGGTTAATCTGGGAAAGGCCATCGCCTCCGTCCCAACCGCCCCACATGCCTGCCTGTGAAGGCTTGTTATTGGCCATGGGGATACCGTCGATCACGAATAAGGGTTCGCTGTCACCGGTTAGTGATTTGGTCCCTCTTAGTACGATACGTGTGGAACCGCCCGGACCTGAAGCATTCTTTTTGATCTCAACACCGGCTGCTTTACCGGAGAGACTGTTCATAAAGTTTATGTCATTGGTAGTTCTCAGCTCATCAGAATCCACCGTTTGCTGAGAATAGGTCAGGGTTTTCTCTTCTCGTTTGATACCCAAGGCAGTTACAACTACTTCATCCATCTCATAAGCACTTGGATTCAGAACTGCATCGATCACCGTGGCCGAACCTACCGGTATCACTTGGATCTCATATCCGATAAAGGAGAATTGAAGTGAAACATCTCCTGCCGGAACATCCAGAGAATAGGTACCATTGGCAGCTGTAATGCTACCTGTGGTGGTACCCTGGACAATCACGTTTACACCTGGTAAAGGCAGACCATCTTCACTGCTGGTCACTGTGCCAGTTACTTCATGTTGTGCATATGCACTCCCAAGTAGTGCAAAACATGTTGTGAAAATTAAGAGAATTCTTCTCATAAGAATTAGTTTAGATTAGTTTAGATTAGTTTAGTTTAGTTTAGATTAGTTTAATTTAGTAGTGTATTTCTTATACATCGTATGATAGAAATATGTATAAATATAGCATTTTTGACACAAAAAAATTTTTTTTGCAGAAAAAACCTAAACAAAAATGTGAATAGAGGTTAATTTTAATTAAAAAGAGTTCTATTTTTTCCCATGAAATTATTAACGAAATTTAGAGTAATAAATACAGTTTAGAATATTAAATACAGTGTGATATGAAAACAGCTCAATTTGACAAGGTCGCTTTTATAATTGTTTTTTCCTCCTTATGCTATTGTGTTTCGGGTCAGAAAACAGATGATTACAACTTTAGCAACAACCAGGGTACTCTTTTGGACAATGCGGTCAGAAGCGAAGTCCAGTTCAATGGTTATACCAATCACTGGCAAGACACCTATCATGAGTGGTACCGTTACGGAAACCTTTTCAAAATGGCACTACCCCAGGTGGAGAAGACCATTCTGCAAAGTAAGGTAGATATAGCAGGGGATATGGGTATCCCCGGGCTTCTTATGCAGGAAGGTTTTATGAATGCCTTGCTGTCCGGCTCCCATGAGACCCTGGTTGAGCCTGACTGGGATCGGCTTGAAAGCACCCTCTCCAATGGAGACGTACTGGTCTTTTTGGATCCAGGATCAGAAGCGGGTGAGAAGGTTATGTCTGCGTTACCTGCTGACTGGGAATGGCCCCGTCAGCTCAACAGCCATCAGTACGGCACCATTGGTCTGATACGGGCAGATCTCTTTCAGCTTGTTCATGGTGAACGCACACTGTTTGTTGTCAGCTCGCCAGATGCGGAGACACGCGCTAAATTGGCAATGCATATTGAAGATACCGGTGAGCTCCTCAGTCAGTACAATCTTCACAAAGGCTGGTTTGGAGCCTATTCCTTATTAAATAGCGTGACCTGCACCAAAGGACATCCCCTGGAGGTGATCGGAACAGGTATGAATGAAGGAATCAGCTGGTTTGTCTTCGATGGATACATGGATTTTCTGTCGAAAAGCAACCTGGAGAAGTGGATGAAGCAGGTGGATCTGCCTGTGGTGACAGATGTGGGATTCGATCCGATCTACGGATGCAGGGATTATGACGGCCTTCAGGTGCAGAGCATGTTCACCAAAGAGTTGTGGAATGAATATGCCCATGAAAAGGGGGGCTACGTGTTTAGGCGGGTCTATGATCCAGAGGCCGACCCGTTTGATTATGATGGTTACCTGGCAACCGAAGGGAACAAGGAGCAAATCGACCAGGAAAATGTCCCCTTTGTTTTAAAAACAGGATCGCTTGAGCAGCATGCGATGAACAGCATGGTACTGTTTATAGAGAAGGATAAGCCGCTCACCCGGGAATCGATGTGGGAGGCGATCCTTGACAGACGTGCCACAGGCGTGATGGAACAGGGCAGTATGATGGGTCCCGCCCTCTACCGGAATGCGCTGCAGTTGTTGCTGCTTGACAGGGAATATCTTGAGGTGTATTACAATGACCGCATTGATCTGAAGGCAGAGTTCCACGGGTATGACCTGGCGGTAACCGTCAGTAACTTCAACGCAAGTGCTGCATACGGAGATCTGAAACTAATCCTTCCTGACGGAGTGACCACAGCAGCTCCTGTCGTGGTCCCGGTGGACCTTCCAGCCAACAGTTCCAAGGTCCTTCACTTCTCTTTACAGCCCCACAAAGAGGCGATGGACCGTACCAATCCGGTGGCAGTACATTTCAATATGGAAGGAAAGAAGAAGAGTACCCTGGCCATGCTTGACATGCCTCCGGCCATATCGGTACACCGGCTTCTGTACGGACACGCTCCCCGGGTAAGTTACCCGGTTTCGCTCCACAATTTCAGCAAAGAGTCATCCTTTCCTGTGGAACTTCAAGTGTTCAGTACAGGCAAAAAGAAGCCTCAATTTCAGGCCTCACAGAGTTGCAGTGCTCTCCCTGGCTCATCCCAGGAGTTGCAGTTTGAACTGGATGTTCCTCCCGGTGACTATGAAGTGAAGGTGACTGCCCTGGGAGTGGAAACCACCTCACAACTGGGAGTCGGTAAGGCAGAGGGCAAACCCTACGCGTTTGAGGTAGACCTTAACGGTGACGGAGTCAATGAAATCCGCATGGAAAATGATAGTGTACAGATCACCTTATTAACAACCGGAGCCAGGGTGATCGAGTATATTGTGAAAAGCAGGAATGACAATGTGCTTTTCAAATTGTGGCCTGAAAAAGCCATAGATGATAAGCGCCCTTTCCGGAAGAAAGGGTACTATCCCTATGGAGGATTCGAGGATTTCCTGGGACAGGCCAGCATGGAAACCCATCAGGTGTATGATGCCGAGATCGTGCAAAAAGAGGGCGATTATGTAAGGGTGAGAATGTGGACCGATTATTTCGGGAACCGGCTGCAAAAGACATTCACACTGTATGGGGATTCCCCTTTGCTGGAGGTACGGTTTGCACTGACATTTATAAACCCGGAAGCCAATATGCTGGGACCACAGCCCATCCTGGAACTGGGAGAGAAACACTGGACAGAAGATGTTTTCATGGTTCCTGAACTGGATGGATTGCATGAGTACCGCATGAAGCCCGAGATATATTTTGGTCGGCTATTTCACCTGAAGGAGGGATGGAATGCAGGGTATGATACCAAAGAAAATATTGCCTTTGTGGGAGCTTTCCCGGTGGATCAACCCCTGTTTCTGCATATGTGGATGAATCATCCGGACAACAACGATGCACATCACTACTATACAGAATTCCAGCCATGGCTGCCTATTGACAGGATGAACACGACCTATTTTACATACTATTTATGGGGAGCCGGAGGAGCCTGGGAAAATGGAGTGGAAGAGTTAAGACAAAAAAACCTGATCACCACTGCTGAGACAGAATAGAAGAA
>JAOZUK010000092.1:11566-16211 GCA_029938715.1 Bacteroidales bacterium
TTCTTCTGGGACTCAATTTTACTTTTGGACTTTGATTTCCGGTTTTGAACTTTCTCTCAACATTTTACCATGGCTTGTTGTTTCTTAGGAAGAAACTATATTTAAACCAATCATGAAAGAGATCAGGAAAGAGGAGATCAGCCAGGAAGTATTTGATCTGTATGACCAATATGCACATAATCGAATTGACAGAAGGCAGTTTATCAATAAGCTTTCCGCCTATGCAGTCGGAGGAATAACAGTATCCTCTCTGCTTAGCTTTATCATGCCAAACTACAAGGACACGCTCCAGATTCAACCTGATGATCCTCGGTTGAAATCAGAATTTATTACCTACAATTCAGTAAAAGGAGGTGGTGAAATTCGCGGATTACTCTCTATGCCGAAAGAGACTGATACCAAATTGCCCGGTATTGTTGTAGTACATGAAAATCGGGGCCTGAATCCCTACATTGAAGATGTGGGCAGAAGGGCTGCACTTGCAGGCTTTATCTCATTGGCACCAGATGCTCTTACTCCCCTGGGAGGTTATCCCGGGAACGATGATGAAGGCAGAACCATGCAGAGAGAGCGAGATGGGAACGAGATGCTTGAGGATTTTATAGCAGCATATGAATACCTGAAGGCAGATCCCAGATGTTCGGGAAAAGTGGGTGTGGTCGGTTTCTGCTTTGGAGGTTGGATATCCAACATGATGGCAGTAAAGATTCCGGATTTAGCTGCTGCGGTCCCATTTTATGGAAGGCAGCCTGACGCTGAATCGGTAGCTCAGATCAATGCTCCCCTTCTCATACAGTATGCCGGACTCGATACACGGGTCAACGAGGGCTGGCCAGCTTATGAGGAAGCACTAAAAAAGAATAATAAGGAGTATACTGCGCATATCTACCCTGATGTGAATCATGGCTTTCACAACGATTCCACGCCACGGTACGACAAAGATGCTGCCGAACTGGCCTGGAAAAGAACCATTGATTTCTTTAAGGAAAAGCTATGAAAAAAACTATGCGTTTTGGTTTAGTTGTTTTGTTTCTGGTTTCTATCACACTATTTTCACTTGAACTAGGAGCACAAACCCTTAAAGCAACTTCTGAGATTGATAAAAAAGTGGAGAAATTCCTTGCTGAGCAATCCGGATGGTACGATATGAATGTACCCTCCCAGGATGGCAAATTGCTCTATGATCTGGTAATTAAGGGCAATTATAAGAGTGCACTTGAAATTGGAACATCTACCGGACACTCAGGAATTTACATTGCCTGGGCTCTTAGTAAAACTGGCGGAAAGCTTATTACCATTGATATTGATAAAGGCAGGCATAAAACGGCTGTGGAGAATTTTAAAAAGGCGGGTTTGTCTGATTATATTGATGCCAGGCTTGCCGATGCGCATTCCCTTGTAAAGGAGTTGGAAGGTCCCTTTGATTTTGTCTTTAGCGATGCGGATAAGGGCTGGTATAAAAACTATTTCAATGATGTGGATCCCAAGCTGACGGTCGGAGGGTGTTTTACCACTCACAACATACGAGAGGGCAGTTCTGGCCGGGGAGGCTGGAACCAGGAATACCTGGTATATGTACGAAGCCTGGAAAACTACGAATCTACATTGAATTCTGACGGAGGTGGAGTATTGATCTCTTACAAGCGAGCAGAATAAATAATTCTGCTTATGGCTGACGCTAAGTTACCCAGAAAACTTAAATTATTTTCCCTTACCAACATTGTGATTGGGGATATGATTGGTGCAGGGATTTTCACCACCTCTGGATTATTACTTGCTCAGCTTCACAGTCCCTTGCTACTACTTATGTTATGGATAGTGGGTGGATTTATTGCACTTACCGGGGCACTCAGCTATGGCGAGCTTGGGGCCAATTTTCCCAGAGCAGGCGGTGATTATGCTTTTTTAACTGAACTCTTCTCCCCTCTCACTGGATTCTTAAGTGGCTGGGTTTCCTTTCTGGTTGGTTTTTCTGCGCCTGTGGCAGCCTCATCCCTGGCTTTCAGCGAGTACCTGGTCCGGACCCTGCCGGATGATGCCCTCCCCCATCAACTAGAGCTAACAAAGAAAGTCATTGCAATTGCTATTATCCTGGTCTTCACCATGATCCATTACTTTGGCCTTAAAGGGGGATCGAAGATTCAGAACATCCTCACGGTACTGAAGATTGTATTGATTATATCGTTGATTATCATAGGGTTTACATATGGAAACGGCAGCTTTGAACACTTCCGGATAGAGACTGGTGGTGCTTTTGAGGGAGCCAACCTGAAATCTATCGGACTTGCATTAATGTGGATCATGTTTGCCTACAGTGGGTGGAATGCCTCCACCTATGTAGGTTCTGAAGTTCATCGCCCTGTAAAAAATATTCCAAGGTCATTAATAATTGGAACTTTTTCTGTAACAGTGATTTACCTGCTGCTGAATATCCTCTATGTGTACGCTGTACCTCCTGGTGAAATGAAAGGCGTGATCTCCATAGGCGGACTCACAGCAAATAATCTCTTCAACCGGTCCATGGATCAACTGTTTTCCATGTTTATTGCACTTATCCTGGTTTCTGCAATCAGTGTGCTGATCATGATCGGTCCGCGGGTTTATTATGCCATGGCACAATCGGGTCATTTTTTTGGATTGGCCAGGAAACTGAACAAGGCCAGGGCACCTGGCATCTCCATTCTTATGCAGAGTGGACTGGCAATCCTCTACGTAGTGTCGGGGACCTTTGATCAGATCATCACTTTTTTGAGCTTTTCCCTGGGTATCTTTCCCATAATTGCTGTTGTTGGAGTATTCAAACTCAGGATAAAGAAACAATCGGTATTGAGGATGCCTGGATATCCCCTGTTGCCAGCTCTGTTTATTATATTCTCCATAGCGATCCTGATCCTTGCTTTTCTGGAAAGACCTGTTGAATCTTCCATTGCAATAGGATTGATTCTGGCAGGTATTCCTGTGCACTATTTGCTAAAACGACGAAAGTAGAGCACAGAGCACAGGAACTGCCTTAGTAAATATAATTATTCAATATGAAGTTGTGTAAATGCTTTAAACGTTTCTGAACTTTTCATATCCCAGATAACTATTTGGCAATCAATTGGATTATCGATGGTAGACCCTGTAATTATGAAATTGGCTGACAATCGGGCGTATACTTCTGAATAATCGTATTCCGATGAACCGAGCAGGTTTTCTTCATCCACAATGACATTACCTTCTTCATCATTGATTTTCATGCTCAATCCAACGGAAACTTTATCATTCTCCACCACAAAACCTTCAAGACCCTCAACCATGATATATATATTCTCATCAAATGAAGCCATATTGTCTACTATGACCTTTTGTCTTTGCTTGGAATAGAGATACACTTCCCGGTAAGTAATATTCTCCGACTCCACATAAATTTGATCATTTGGCACAACATCAAAGTTAAATTTGGCTGTGAAGACTCCATCACTTTTTTTATCCCATATGCTGACATGCAGGGTGTATTCTTCATTTGAATGAATGGGGTCGCCTACTGAAATTTTTGTGTTCAGCCGCAAAGGGGAAAGGTCTGTTCCATCCACCATATCGGCATAAAGGTCCCTGTTTTTTAATACAGTATCGCCGCTCTGACTGATCACATTCAAATTCATTCCCGGAAAAGCATGATTGTCAACCTTATCAAAGCCCTCTATGTTGATAAAGCTTAAAACGAAATCCTCACCATAAACAAATGAATTCCTCTGAATAATTTCGTCATCGATGTTTAGCTTAACATCTTCACAGGAGAGACCATCTCCTCTGGTAACCAGGCCAGTGATCAGATCTTTATGAATTGATTTTCTGAAATCGCATGATGCGATGGCCATCAAACAAATGACAATTGATAAGGTGCGAATTCTCATAATATCGATTCTTCAAGTTACAATTTTTACAATTCGATTTCAACCTGGTCAGCAGGTTCAGGGATGATGTCGACCTGATGTATCGCCCTATAGAATCACAGGCAGGGCAATCTCCTGCGGACTCCTATGCTATTTGACCCATGTGGTGTTGCTCTCTGATCAAGTTATTCAGGCATTGGGAAGGCCAACATTTCCCCCATTCCCACTGTAAATAGCCAACTCCCATAAAGTGCATGTTCTATTGAAGTTAACAGTAATGATCTGGTTCTAAAAAAGGTGATTGCAAAAATCACCCCCCCAGTAAGTGTGATGCCCAGGACAAAAAGGTTTTTAAATACTATATGAGCAAAAGAAAAAACCAAAGCATTAACTGCGATCAACAAAAAAGGTTTTTTTAACAATACCCCGTAGCGACTAAAGAAAAAACTGCGATACAAAAACTCCTGCGGATATACCGATACTACGGAGTAGAAGAAGCTCACCATTAGCCACAATACTGGATTTGTTTTTACTACGATAAACAATTTTTCACTGTCTGTCAAATACATTAGAATTGTGGAGAAGATGATCAATAGCATAAATCTGAACACAATAGCTTTCCAATTAGATTTTAAGGGCAATGTATATAATGATCTTCGGGTGATTAATTGATTTCTAACGACTGTTCGGATTACATAGGCAATTCCTATGACCACGAATCCAGCCTTAATATATACAGGAATATCAAAGTATAACAGACAAGGTATTAG
>JAOZUK010000787.1 GCA_029938715.1 Bacteroidales bacterium
TATTTTCATGGAGAAAATCCATGGGCAAAGCAGACGCTGCAAAAGGATGTCCCCAATCCTCCGAATATCATTCCGGGACATGAATTCGTTGGAGTTGTTGTGGAGGCACATGATGTTTCCGACCGGCCATTGGTCGGTAAATTGGTGGCTGTGCAAACCTGGTTGGCTTGTGGGAGATGCCATAACTGTCGCAGTGGTCATGAGAATTTCTGCAAAGAGACAAAGCATCTGGGTCATGGTCAGGGATGGGGTGAGATGGATTTTTATCCAGGGGGAATGGCAGAATACTGTCCAGCCTTTTCTATGCATGTACATGAGCTTCCAGAAGATGTAAATGACGAGCAAGCGACATTTCTCGACCCCCTTACTGCTGCCCTTCATGCAGTGGATGTAGCAAAGCCGGAAATTCTTAACCGGGTGGTAGTACTGGGTGCCGGTCCCATCGGAATGATGATCGCCCAGTTAGCCAAAGTTTACGGAGCATCAGAGACTTTCATTACGGATATTTCAGATGACAATTTGCATATAGCCAGTAATTTAGGCGTCGATCACGTCTTAAATGTTGCCAGTTCAAAGCAAACCATTACTGATCTCGTGATGGCAGAGACCAATGGTCTGGGTGTGGACCGGGTGTTTAACACGGTTGGATCTCAGGATAGTATCATTGAATCTCTTGCCCTGTTGAAGAATGCCGGTACGGTTATTCTCCTGGCCACAAAAAATAAGGAAATTAGCTTTCCGGCTCTATCACTCAGCGGAGAGAGAACAATCAAGACATCCACCAACGCGAAGTACACAGACTTTTCAAGGGCCATTGGATTACTGGCAAGTGGCTTAGTCAAGGTAGATCCGATGATAACACACCGGTTCGATCTTTCAGATGGCATCAAGGCATTTGAAGCCGCATGTAACAAGGCACAATCCCAGGCAATTAAAATCGTCCTAAACTGCGAATTATGAGACTGAAAAGTAAAGTGGCTCTGGTCACCGGATCCAGTCGGGGTATTGGCAAAGCGATAGCATTGGGACTGGCCAGTGAGGGCGCCAGCGTAGTAGTTCACGGCCCATTGGATTCAGAGGAGTTGAATTCATCATTCGAGCAAGTTAAAGCACTTAGTCCTCATTCGATTAAGATTGAGGCCGAGCTATCAGACAGCAAGGCTATATCCGGGATCTTTGAAACCATAAAGAATACCTTTGGTCGTCTGGACATTTTGGTCAATAATGCAGCCACTCAGAAACCAGGCCACTTTCTGGATATGAAAGAAGAAGATTGGGATCATGTGCTGGCAGTCAACCTGAAGGCTCCATTTCT
>JAOZUK010000788.1 GCA_029938715.1 Bacteroidales bacterium
TGGGTCTGGCCTGGGATGGAGAGTATTTATGGAATGCCGATTTCAGAGGCAGAACTGACAAATCGGAAGACAGAGATGGAATGATTTTTAAGTTAGATCCTGAGGATGGAACCATCTTAAAAACTCTCCGGGCTCCATCAAAAAGTCCTAAAGGATTGACATGGGACGGAGAGTATCTGTGGTGTGTGGATGATCAGTCCAAAAAAGTGATTCAGTTCAGCACTGAGGATGGTACAACGATCCGCTCCTTCCCTTCACCTGCCGGTGATCCGAAGGGGATTACCTACGATGGCAAGTATTTGTGGATCTCTGACAGATCAAAGAATGAAATATATATGGTAGATCCGCAAACAGGGTATGTAATTGTTATTTTGGATGCACCCGGTAAGTGTGTGCATGGCCTGGCTTTCAGCCGCAATACCCTGTGGACGGTGGATCACGGGGATGCAAAAATCCATGAGTTGAAAGTGAGAGACGGGAAAAAATCTATTCGAAAAGACAAAAAAACTTACAAGGTTACCTACAACCAAAATGTGACCTGTTACGGTCCCGGTAAAATTCTCACACTGGATGTGCATATTGCACTACCCGAAAACAGGGACAATCAAACCATGCTTCAACAGTTTGATTATAATGTTCAACCGACGGATATTTTAACAGACAAATGGGGACAGAAAACAGCCCTGTATAGTTTTAAGAATTTAAAACCTGGTGAAAAGATGGAAATTCAGGTTACTTCTGTATTTGAGACATATAATGTACGCTATTTAATCTATCCTGAGGATGTGGGTCCTTTAAGCGATATTCCACAGGATATTAAAGAGAAGTATCTGTTGGATGATGAAAAGTACCAGATTCACAGCAAGGTAATTCAGGAAACCCTCAAAAAAGTAGTCGGAGATGAAGAAAATCCATATTGGGTAGTAAGGAAAATCCATCAGTATTTAGTGGAACATCTGTATTATCTGATGGATGGCGCATGGGATACCGCACCTACAGTGTTGACCAACGGACACGGATCATGTTCTGAGTACTCTTTCGCATTTATAGCGCTATGCAAGGCTGCCGGTTTACCCACAAGGTATGTGGGCGCAACCTGGGGTGGGACAGAATCTAAAACTATGGACAATGTTTTTCACAGATGGGTGGAAGTATACTTACCAAATTACGGCTGGATTCCAATCGATCCAGCCGGAGGGGATTTAGAAAGTCCGCGCGACCAGGCATTTACTATCGGGCTGGTACGCAACTCGGTATTTATTACAACACAATCCGGTGGTGGTTCATCCACCATGGGATGGACCTATAATAGCAA
>JAOZUK010000093.1:0-4341 GCA_029938715.1 Bacteroidales bacterium
ATTTCAGTTTCCTTGTCGATACCGCCGAAAATGCTTGCTCCATAAGTATACCTGATATACCCTTTCTGCCTAGTATAATTGTAATTGAAGGTGGCCATCCCAAATTCCTGATCATAGTATTTACGATCATAGATCATCGACCCGTCGCAACCTCCCTCATGTTCATTGTATCTGGCCACCTGACCATATGATCCAAAAGTTCCTCCGGCTCCGAAAGAGTGAAAGTATTGCCAGCCATCCGTTTTACCAGGTACAGACTGTCCCATTATTATTAAGGGTAATATCAGGATAATAACTCCGGCCAGACGGAATCGGGGAACCGTAAAGCAGATCCATGAGTAGATCCCAAACAGGACAAGGGCAGGGAGGAGCTTAAGATTCATAACCAACATCTCCGTTGGTGAAAAACCTTTGTGAACGGCCCACATCAGCAGACTCAATGTGAGGATGAGTGTGAATTTTCTCCACATCAGCGCATTGCTCATCGATGGATGTTCTAATGAGACGGATGGCTGCTTAAGTTTTCTCAGAAAAAGAGATCCGGTCACAAGACATGTGACCATCAACCCCCACTGCATGGCCTTCAATCCACCGATCATTTGACCAAGAGCAACTGTGGCAGAGGGATCCCGGAAGAATTCCAGGGTGAAACGGCTTAGTGCAAGCAGGGACAGTGCAAGAAAAAATCTGCTCCCTTTTTTTTGCAGATAGGGTGCAAGAAGGACCAGGGCTCCGAAGATCAGGAGATAGCTTATCATCTCATAGAGAGGTACCGGGTGAACAGGAAGGGATAGCAGCTCTGTGGCAGGAATATTGTTCGATATCCAATGATGATAATGAGCGGAAGTACCCTGTGCATACTGAATACCCCAGGGCAAGGAGGTCGGAGTTCCGAAACAACAACCTGCCATCAGGCAGCCGATCTTCTGAATGGCCAGACCCAGCGGTACAATCAGTACATACGTATCCAGAACGAATTCCCGGATCTTCTACCAGGATCTGCTCAATTCAATACCCAGGATGGCGAAAAGCAAGCCTCCGATGGCCGATTTATTACCTGTATGGGGAAATACACCATCCCTGAAAAGGGTAGTCCACTGCTCAGACCGGAAGGTCAGCAGTTTTGTTCCGATAATGAAAAAAAGGGCTCCGGTAACAAGTATCAAAATCCAGGATAATGTTGGATATCCTTTTTTCCAGCCCAGGTAGTGAAGAAATATAAAGGTCAGAACGCTGGAGATTAGGTAAGAAAGTGAATACCAGTCTACGTAGTAACAGCTTTGATTGTGAACATATGATTCAGACTTTAGGTAAGGTATACAATTAAAGGTATTGATTATCCCACCCAAAATCAATTAATTTCATAAAACTTGCTTATATGGTTCTCAGCTAATTCAATCAGACCGGTAGCAATATCAGGATACTCCTGCAACACATTGGTGGTTTCATAAGGATCATTTTCCATATCAAACAGAGCGGTGTCAATCTGGGCCTGACCGTACTTTCCGGCAAGACCATCCATACCTGCTTTTTCCAGTGTCCGATAGGCGTGCGGTAAGTGGAGTTTCCATCGTCCATCCCCACTCATCACTCCTTCGAAATTATTACCGTTGGAAAACGCATAATAGTCATGCGGATTATCAGCTCCATCCACACCAGTAATCAGATCCCATACATTCTCGCCATCAATCTCATTTTCAGGCAAGGGAATATTCGCCAGGTGACAGAGGGTGGGGAGGAGGTCCACCGTTCCGAGGGTTCTGGATGAAACAGTGCCTTCCTTGATTTGTCCTGGTAATTTCATGATGCAGGCTGAACGCACACCTCCGTCGAAACTTGTGCCCTTGGCTTCCCTGAATGGGGTTTCTCCCGCATGGTTGCCGTAGGAAACCCATGGACCATTGTCGGAAGTGAAAATCACAATGGTATTCTGGTCAATTCCATTTTCTTTCAGGGCCTGGTTAATCTGGCCCACGCTCCAGTCAATTTCCAGCATCACATCACTGTAAAGGCCCTTCCCCGACTTCCCTTCAAACGCTTCACTACAGAATAGAGGTACATGGGGCATGCTATGTGGCACATAGAGCAAAAAGGGTTGATCCCGGTTCTTGTTGATGAAATCCACCGCATGCTCGGTATACCATTTTGTCAGGTGTTTCTGATCGGACCTGTCCACATCAGGTATGGTAACTGTTCCATTCTCCCAGTATTGTAAGGGCCACTGACCCCAGTATTCAGGATTTTCGGGATGATGCCTCCACATATCATTGGAGTACATCAATCCACAGGTTTCGTCAAAACCGCGTGCATAAGACCGGGTTTCGGGTGCGTCTCCGCAATGCCACTTTCCAAACGCAGCTGTGGCATAGCCGGCAGCACCAAATACTTCACCCATGGTGGCAAAGGTGGTATCCAAACCCCATGCATTGGGCCCATGAGCTCCGAATACCTTGGTTCGTCCCGGATAAGATCCACTCATTAGGGCGGATCTGGAGGCTGAACAAATAGCCTGTGGAACATAGAAATTGTGAAAAGCTGTTCCTTCTGCGGCCAGTTGTGAAACGTTCGGAGTTTCAAGGACCTTTTCACCAAAAGGTTCAAAATCGGCCCAACCCGAATCATCCATAAAAATGATGACTACATTGGGTTTTACAGGTCTGGTCTCTTGGTTACAGGAAACGAATCCTAGTCCCGAGAGTAATAGCAGTATGAAAAGGGATCTCATGGTAAATCAATTTTAGTGTTTGTAAATGGAAGCCTCGATGGATCATCAGTGCGACTTTTTGCATTCACTCAAATCTACTTAATTTTTAATGTAATTTAAGGGCCTCTGTAAACTTATGAGGCTACCGCCATGAAAAGATCGGAAATTAACCAGAAAATTGAAGAAGCATTAAATTTCTTTCAAGAGATGAATTTTAAGCTCCCACCGTGGGGCTATTGGTCCCCCGATACCTGGAAAAAAAACAAAGAACAGTGCATTGAAATCTTTGAAAATGAGTTGGGATGGGATCTGACTGATTTTGGATCAGGTAATTTCAGTGAAACTGGTCTGATACTTTTTACCCTTAGGAACGGCAATCCTGCCAGGGATCAAAAGACTTACGCTGAAAAGATTATGATTGTTGGTGAGGACCAGGTAACACCTATGCACTTTCACAGATCAAAAATGGAAGACATCATTAACAGGGGCGGGGGTAACCTGATGATCCAGCTCTATCCATCTGATTTGAATGAAGATTTTGGGGTACATGAATTTAAAGTGTACCTGGACGGGATCAAACATAGGTTTAATCCCGGGGAGGTGGTCAGGCTTAAACCAGGTGAGAGCATTACCCTCCATCAGGGCCTGTATCATAAGTTTTATGGTGAAACTGGAAAAGGAAAAGTGCTGGTTGGAGAAGTGAGTTCAGTGAATGATGACCATACCGATAACCACTTCTATGCCGGAGTGGGAAGATTTCCGGAAATTTATCAGGACGTTCCTCCAACCTACTTATTAACCGGGGATTACAAGAGCAATTTCTAGTTCACATTAAAACAGCGGACAGGCTGCTCATTTGCAACTGCAGCCAGACATTTATTACATGACTTACAAGAGACCTCGTCTCTCTTTCCTTCCTTAAATTGATTGAGGATTTGAGGTTCACGGATAAAAGGCCGGCTCATGGAGATCAGGTCAGCATACCCTTTGTCTACAACCTCCTCCATATGTGAAAGTCTTCGGAACCCACCTACAACTCCAAGCAGTGTGCCATTCAGCCTTGGCTTAATAAGTTTTGCAGCGTCTACATTGTATCCCTCTTTCAGGGTAAACTTGCCCACCATCTTTCTCAACATCATTTTACCCATTGGTTTCTTCCATCCGGGTAATCCATCTACCATTTCCTTCAGGGGTACCTCTCCGCGGCTCATATTTAAAAATGCATAAACCGCAGAACCACTGCTTAATTCAATACCCTGAATATCCAGGTCTTTTATCCAACCAGCGAATTTAGCAGCCATTGCAGGGATTATACCTTCTTGGGGGGTAAAATCTTGTGTATTCAGCTTGATTGAAATGGGCATCCCGTCAGGTATATTTTTTCGGCTGATTTGAATAACCGCCTTCAGGTATCTGAATCGATTCTCATCCGAACCTCCCCAATTGTCTCTTCTCTTATTGAAGTAAGGGGAGAGAAACTGGTTAATCAGGTAACCATGGGCCGCATTTAACTGAATGCCATCTGCCCCGGCTTCAAATGCGCGCGTGGCAGCCTCTCCATATGCAGTAATAGTTTCCTGGATCTCCGATTCACTAATTTCAGCAGCTTTTACCATGTTCATAGGATCCCTGTCGAA
>JAOZUK010000093.1:4441-16184 GCA_029938715.1 Bacteroidales bacterium
AAAAAAACTCTGTTATAATATCCAGAGATCCATCTTCAAAAGGTCGAAGAAGAAAATTCCCTGTAGTAAGAACCTTACCAGACGGGTAAGGGCGAAGAGCAGGAAGAGTCTGAAAGGATACTGGAGCAGCGTCACAGAAATCACTACCAGTGAAAATGGGGTGAATGGAAAAAGTGCAGCTATCACAATAAATGCACCTCCCCATTTTCTGACCAAGTCTGTGTAGTTTTTCAATCGCCTCTCCGTAAATAGCTTGATTTTCGGTCTGCCTGAGATCCATTTCCCAATCCCATAGGAGATCACACCTCCAGAGTATGAAAGGATTCCAAGGAGAGTAAGATAGGGGAGTGGCTTTTCAAATTTCTGGGTCCAGACCACGAAGAGGTCCACAGGGATCATTCCCATAAATGATTCTGAAACGAAAAAAAGCAGTAAAACGAATCTATCCGACATATGGGATAGCAATCCATTAAAAAGGCTTTCAAAGTCCACAAGGAACTTACCAATCAAATAGATTATAAGTACAAGTACCCCGTAGATCAGGAGAATCATCAACAGGTTTTTTGCTGCATATTTGAAAAAACCTCTCTCCTTGAGATGGATGAAGAATGCCTTCACAGTGCTTTATCTAAAATGTATTATAAATTACGGGAAACTGGGTTGGAATCAAAAAGTTTTGCATATTAATAGTTTAAATAAATTTCCGCCAAAATGAAATTAAAAGTACTCATCTTGATTCTTATGGTAACCATGGGCATCAACCATGTTAGAGGTCAATCTCATTCTGATAACCCGGTAAACATCCTCTGTATCCTGGTGGATGACCTGGGGTATGGTGATCTGACCTGCATGGGTGCTAAGGATATGAAGACTCCTCAAATCGACCAGCTGGCGAAACAGGGCATCACCTTTACCCAGTTCTATGCCAACTGTACGGTTTGCTCTCCCAGCAGGGCTTCGCTTCTCACCGGAAAGTTCCCCGACCTGGTGGGTGTTCCCGGAGTGATCCGGCAGTTTGAAGACAATAGTTGGGGTTATCTTGACCCTCAGGCTAACTTCATTCCTTCCCTACTAAAACAGAAAGGATACATGACCGCCATGATCGGTAAATGGCACCTGGGTTTTGAATCTCCAAACATCCCCAATGACAGGGGATTTGATTATTTCAAAGGATTCCTGGGCGATATGATGGATGACTACTGGACCCACCTGAGGGGGGGCGAGAACTGGATGAGATTAAATAATGAATTAATAGATCCCCGGGGACATGCCACAGACCTGTTTACAGAGTGGAGCCTGGATTACCTGCAAGAGAGGCATAGGGACCAGAAACCTTTCTTTCTCTACCTGGCTTACAATGCACCACATTTCCCCATTCAACCGCCTGAGGAATTTTTGAAAGCAGTGATCCAAAGGGAACCCGGACTTTCAGAAAAGAGGGCTAAGAATGTGGCGTTTGTCGAACATCTGGATCACAATGTGGGTAAGGTACTTGAATACCTTCACACTACAGGAATGGATGAAAATACCCTGGTGGTGTTTACTTCAGACAATGGGGGAGCGCTTCGCTATGAGCAGAGCAATGGCAAGCTCAGGGGAGGGAAACAGGATATGTATGAAGGAGGTATCCGGGTACCGGCTTTCATCAGCTGGAAAGGAAAGATAGAGGAAGGGCGTACCATTGACCAGCCGGCAATGTTGATGGATCTGCTCCCTACATTTTGTGACCTGGCAGAGGTAAAGGTACCGGAGGAGGTTGATGGAACCAGTCTCAGTCCCATTTTGTT
Source organism: Bacteroidales bacterium (assembly GCA_029938715.1). GTDB lineage: Bacteria > Bacteroidota > Bacteroidia > Bacteroidales. Next base: position 6,229 of record JAOZUK010000093.1, read on the forward strand.
TGACGAAAGCCAGGTTCTCCCGGAAAGGTACTTGTACTGGGTGCGACGTGAAGGGGGGCATTATGGGGGTCAGGCTTATTATGCAGCCCGACTGGGCGACTATAAGATCCTGCAAAATACTCCATTTGAACCCATCCAGTTCTTTAATGTTAAAGCCGACCCATATGAGACAACTCCTCTGGATCAAACGGACTCAGAAGTTTACAGCAGTTTGCGAAAACAGCTCCAGGAGCACATCCAGAATTCGGGAAAGATTCCCTGGCAGAAATAGAAAACCGGATATCATATGCCATCAAGCTCTGGCCCCGTCTTTGATAAAGCACACCCCCATAGATCACCGGGTGAGAGAAGTGCTGTCCTGTACCTGTGGTGATCTTAAAAGAACTCACCTCTTTTAGTTTCCCCGCATCATATTCAATCAGTTTCACCTCTCCGCGCTGGTTGTAGTAATAGAGCATTTCATCGGCTGCAATCACTGCACCGTGACCAATTTTCAGAGAGTCAGTCAGGATCCCTGTAGTTGCATCGATGGACCTGAAGTTTTTCGTGGAGGTGGCGCTCCCATACAGGTGGTTGTTAATCTTAACTATTCCTCCCATAAAGCTGTCAAATCCCTTGTTCCTCCAGGCTTCGGAAATCTCAGTGCCATCATCAGAGAGATCCAGCCTGACGCCGCACAAGCCATCACCGGCTGCATAATAGATAGCACCAGCATCATACAATACAGCATTGGCATGGGTATCTCCGTATCCAGGTTTTCTTTCTTCGGGAGGATAGTTGTCCTGTTCCTGCGACCATAGCATCTCACCGGTTTCCCCATCAAAACCCATCAGGTGGTAAGCTGAAAATGTGACATAAATATAGCGGTGAGGCAACTCAATCATTTGAGCTGGATTGTAGGCTGAATACTCTCCAAAACCTGGGTGGCTCCAGATCAATTCACCCGTAAAACGGTTTAATGCCACCACATTGTTTGCTTCACCACCGGGAGTCCAGAAAACCCTGTCCTCCATCACTACGGCAGCTTCTGAATGCCCGTGCAAGGGATAGATCCCCTCAAAGTCAGATGAAAACTCTTTGTGCCAGACCTTTGCCCCATCCACCTTATTCAAACAGTAAAGATCCCCCATCCCTGACCCAATATAGATGAGATTATCCACAATTGTAGGTGCAGAACGTGACCCCGGAAAGCTGGTTACCCACTCCTTGCCCAGGGTGGTTTGCCAGATTTTGTCTCCTTGCAGGTTAAAACAATATAGAATGGCCAAACTATCTACTTCACCTGTAATAAAGAACCTGTCATCCACAAAAACCGGCGATCCATAACCTCTTCCAAGGCTATCAACCATCCAGATCTCTTCAGGCCCCTCTTCGGGCCACTCTTTAAGCAACCCTGTATCGGGATAGATTCCTCCCCGGTCTTCACCTCGCCACTGATAGATCTTCTCGTTGCTTGATGAACAGGAGAGGAGTAGAGCTGCGAGAAGTAGAGATATGGTGTATTTCATGTCCGATCTGTAATTTTCGGGTGAAAAGCACCAAAGTTAATTCAATCCAATGATCCTGCAAACGGAATCAGGGAGAGGGAGGTGACACTAAATTATCCCTATCTTGTAAGCATGTTTAGAAAAGAGACTTATATCGAAAGACGAAAGCAACTGGCTGCCTCAATTCCATCCGGAATCATTCTTTTGCCCGGGAACGAAGAGGCTCCCATGAATTATGCCGATAATACCTACCATTTCAGACAGGATAGTACATTTCTTTACTATTTTGGTATAAACCAGGCTTCGCTCCTTGGTGCTATTGATGCTGATACGGGCGAATCCATTCTATTTGGAGATGAGATCACCGTTGAAATGATTGTTTGGACAGGTACCCTTCCGAAACTTAGCTTTCTATGCGAGGAAGTGGGAGTGATGAATGTGAGATCCTATTCTGAGTTAACCACCTATATGAAAGAAGCCCTATCGAAAAAGAGGGGTATTCATTTCCTGAATCCTTACAGGTCGGATGTGCTGGTGAAACTAACCGACCTGCTCGGAGTAAAGCACCATGAGATTGAATCGGTTTCGTCTCTTGAGCTAACCAGGGCCATTGTATCCCAGAGAGAGATCAAATCAGAAGAAGAGATTAAAGAGATCGACCAGGCAGTGGAGCTCAGTGCTGAAATGCACCTGGCAGCCATGCGATATCTCCGTCCGGGGATGCGTGAATCTGAAGTGGCTGCAAAAGTGGCTGAAGTGGCTCTGGCAGCAAATGGGAACATGGCCTTCCCCATCATTGCCACCATTAATGGTCAAACTCTGCACAACCACTACCATGGAAACATAACCAGGAGCGGGGACCTTTTTCTGCTGGATGCGGGCGCTGAGACTGAAAATCATTATTCGGGCGACCTCTCAAGTACGTTCCCAGTAGATCCAGAATTTACCACACTTCAGAAAGAGATCTATCAGATTAGTCTGGATGCACATATGGCCGCAGTATCCATGCTAAAACCAGGCACCGCATTTAAGGAAGCCCATCTGATGGCATGTCGCACCATTTTTGATGGACTCCGGTCATTTGGCCTAACCAGAGGGAATACAGAAGATGCCATACAAGCCGGGGCACATGCGCTCTTCTTTCCCTGTGGGACCGGACATATGATGGGCCTTGATGTGCACGATATGGAGAACCTGGGAGAACAGTGGGTGGGGTATGACGGGGTTCCCAAGTCCACCCAGTTCGGACTGAAATCGTTGCGTCTTGGAAAAGAATTAAAACCCGGATTTGTGGTGACTGTGGAACCTGGTATCTACTTTATTCCAGAACTGATAGAGCTCTGGAAATCAGAGAACAGACATTCAGCCTTCCTGAATTACCCAGAAATCGAGAAATTTAAAGACTTTAGCGGCCTCCGCAATGAGGAGGACTTTGTAATCACCGAAAACGGCTCACGCCTTCTGGGTAAAGCACTGCCTCTCACCATCGAAGGTGTAGAAGCAGTGAGGAGATCATAAAAGAGTGTTAAAGCCCTATGCTACAAACGTATAGGCCTTTCCAATCTTTCCAGCGCGACCGGTACGGCCAATTCGGTGTATGTAACTGTCATGCGTCTGCGGAATCTGGTAGTTGATTACATGTGAAACATCTGATACATCAAGTCCGCGGGCGGCCACATCAGTAGCCACCAGTACCTGAACGCGCCCCTGTTTAAACGCTTTCAGTGCATTTTGCCTGGCATTCTGACTCTTATTTCCATGGATCTGTTCAGCCTGAATCCCGGATTTATTCAGTTTCATACAGAGCCGGCTGACCCTGTGTTTGGTCTCTTCAAATAGCAGCACTTTACTGAACTCATTGTCCGATAACATCCCGTGCAACACCTTGAATTTGTCTTCTCCTGGCTTTAACCGAATTACCTCCTGATCAATGGCATCGCCGGAACTGTCTCCGGTACTTACTTTTACAGTGACAGGATCTTTCAGAATGGAGTTAATCATCGATTGCTGGGACTTATCCAGTGTGGCTGAGAAAAGCATGGTTTGCGTACGTTGTTGCATGGCCTCAAGTATTCTTTTTACATCCCGTATGAATCCCATATCCAACATGCGGTCAAATTCATCCAGTACCAGGGTCTTAAATTTACCAAGGTTGATGGCTTTTCGATCGGTCAGATCGAGTAACCTGCCTGGGGTGGCTATGACCACGTGGCTATTTCTCTGAAGGGCCCTTAAATTATTATTTATGTTGGTACCTCCAATAAAACAGGCACTGTAAAGGCCCAATCCTTTGGTCATGCTTCTAAACTCCTCTTCAACCTGGAGGGCAAGCTCCCGGGTGGGTACCACCACCAGTGCATAAGGATTTACTCTTTTGTGAAGCAGCTGTTCGATGATAGGGACCAGAAATGCCCCGGTTTTACCAGTTCCGGTTTGTGCGATACCCAGCAGGTCCCGACCTGTCAGCAATGTTTCAAGGGTTCTGTCCTGAATCTCGGTAGGCTTTTTGTATCCTTTGCTTTCAAGTGCCTGAATTAGTTTTGCACTGATGGGCAGGTCGCTAATCTGACGTTCCGATTGAAAGACTTTCGCTACCACTGAATGATTCGCTTCTTTAACGAGAAGGGAAGGATCGAGGGTAGATTTCTTTTTTGCTGTATTTGAATTACTACGGTTTCTATTTGTTGAACCGGTACCATTGTATCTAACCGGTGATGAATTGTTTCTTTGTCTGCGTTTTTGATTGTTACTATAACTCATAAAATTGATTTTGAGCAGCCTTTATAGGGGCTGCAATTAATTGATTAAGGCGAACTTCGAAGAGATCACCGCCTTAGCTGAATCAGAAAAAAAAGAGAAGGGTCCCGGATTTGGGGAATACTGCCTTATTAGAAAGTCGGCTAAGAAAATTTTGACAAAGGTAATCAAATAAATGAATACTTCTGGTTTAGTGTTACCTTTGTACTTTATTCAGCCTCTATGAAGTTCGACGAATACCGCATTGCCGAAGGAATCAAGACCAGCATCTCCAAACTGGGATATAAGAAACCCACCGATATTCAATTTAAATCCATACCCCCCATACTGAAAGGGGAGGATGTACTGGCCATTGCCCAGACGGGGACTGGCAAAACTGCAGCTTACGCCATTCCGGTATTGCATACCCTACAGGAGCGCAAGATCAAAGGAAGGCCCGATGGGGTCAAATGCCTGGTGATGGTGCCTACCCATGAGCTGGCCCTACAGACAGAAGCTGTTTTCAAAACCCTTGGTAAACATACACGGATTACTCCGTTTGCCATCCATGGTGGGGTGGATCAGGATCCTCAGATTGAACAGCTTAACAAGGGAGTGGATGTTCTCATTGCCACACCAGGCAGGATGTTTGACCTGGTCAGTCAGGGTGCCCTATTATTAAAAAGAGTAGAGATCCTGGTCCTGGACGAGGCAGATCACATGCTTGACCTGGGTTTCATTAAAGACATCCGCGATCTGATGCAACATCTTCCCCGAAAGCGCCAGACCCTCTTCTTCTCGGCTACCATTGATGAGAAGATAAAGAAGATTGCCTACTCCCTGGTTACAAACCCCATACGAATTCAGATATCACCAAAGGATCCGGTAGCAAAGAACATTGAACATGCAGTGGCATCCATTGAGATGGATGACAAACGCTTTTTCCTGGAACGCATTGTCAAGGATAATCCCGATAAGAAGATCCTGGTTTTTGTGAGGACCCGTGTGCGGGCCGAGCGGGTAAAAAAGGCCATGGAGAGAGTGGGTGTGGTATCCAATGCCATCCATAGCGATAAATTACAGCAGGAACGGGAACAGATGATGCAGGATTTCCGAACAGGTACATTGAAGGTTTTGATTGCCACCGATGTGAGTGCCAGGGGTATAGATATTCCCGATGTGGAGTATGTAATTAATTATGACCTGCCAGAAACTCCGGAACACTATGTGCACAGAGTAGGTCGGACCGGTCGGGGCACCCGGAAAGGGCAGGCCATATCGTTCTGCAGTGAAGAGGAGAAAGAGCAGCTATTAAAGATTGAAAACCAGTTGGGTAAACCCATTCAAAGGCTAACCATCTCCCGTTTAGATTATTCACAGACCGTTGAATCCTCTAATGAGAATGAATCTGATGACTGGCAGTCGCTCCTTGATCAGGAAGAGGCTTTCAATAAGAGCCGGAAGAAGAAAAAAAAGAACATTAAAAAGTAGTTTTCTGCTTTAGATTACATTTCATCCCGATTATCCGACAGTTCAGTCACTCTTTTTTCCAGAACTGAAGTTTCAGGTTCAAATTTGTAGTGTTATATGAAATTTAGCACTATGAAATGGTCCTTTAATAAGAGTTTAATGTTGCAATCCCTGATGGTACTTCTGGCAGCAGAACTCTCGGCACAAATCCCCATTACCGGAAAGGTAACCGATACCCAAGGTAAAGGTCTTATTGGCGCCAATATATATCTGGAAGGTACCTACGACGGCACTTCCAGCGGTGACAATGGGTCATTTGAGCTGCTTACAAGCGAGGTGGGGAAACATGTTCTTCGTATTGAATTCATTGGTTTTGAAGCCCATAAAACTGAGATCGACCTGGATGGAGTTCCCCTTCAGATACCTGCAGTGACGCTGAAAGAAGCCTTTAATGAGCTAAATGCAGTGACCATCTCTGCAGGGACATTTGAGGCCGGCGATAAAAAGAAATCCATTTCCCTTAGCCCCATCGATATGGTGACCACAGCCGGATCCCAGGGGGATGTATTTGGAGCTTTAAAGTCTCTTCCCGGAAACACCACAGTGGGAGAATCGGGAAAGCTATTTATCAAGGGAGGCCACAGCCGCGAATCAAAAACCTATATCGATGGCACACTGGTATACGTTCCCTACAGCTCCTCCTCTCCCAATACCTCAGTAAGGGGAAGGTTCAGTCCCTTTATGTTCAGTGGCACCATGTTTAGTACGGGTGGGTACTCTGCGGAATACGGACAGGCCCTTTCCTCAGTACTGGCATTGCAAACTAATACCTTAGAGGTTCAGGATCAGCTTAATATATCGATCCTGTCTGTTGGAGCTGAACTTGGAGGAACTAAAACATGGGAGAATGCCTCCTTGACCACCAACCTAAAATATGAAAACCTGGGGCCTTATATGTCTCTGGTTCCCCAATACCGAAACTGGAATAAGAAACCTCAGACCCTGTCGGGTGATCTCAGTTTCAGGCTAAAGACAGGAAAATCGGGCATGTTAAAAATCTATGCCAATGCCAACCAATCCCGCCTCTCCACCTTTGAAGAGAACCTGAATAATCCCGGATCACAATATACCTACAGCCTGGTAAATGACAACTATTTTATCAATGGATCCTGGATAGGGGAAATCGCCAAAGATTGGATCCTGACCACTGCCTTCTCCTATACCCATAATGTGGATGATGTAACAGTGGATAGCCTTCAATTTAAGGAGCAACTGGATGGCACACATCTAAAGACCACCCTGAAGCACAGAATCAATGAGAAGACCAAGATCATTGCCGGTGCTGAACTATTCTCAAAGAGATATGGCCTGGAGTTTCCATCTCCCGAACAGGTGGAGGGACCTTTAGCATTCCGGAACAATACCCTGGCCGGATTTATTGAGAGTGAGTTTTACGCCTCCTCGAAATTTGTCACCCGGGTGGGTGTTCGGGCAGAGTATTCTGACTATTTAAAGAGGGTGAGCCTGGCTCCCCGTCTCTCTACGGCTTACAAATTCAATGAAAAAGGGCAAATTTCCCTCTCATATGGCTGGTTCTTCCAGGATCCTGAAGATGAGTTTCTTCTTTACACTCCTGATTTGAACTACGAACGCGCCGACCATTATACCCTCAATTACATCATGAATGGAAACAAACGGGTATTGAGAACAGAACTCTATTATAAGGACTATCAGAACCTTGTGAAATATGAACGTGGAGTCGCTAATGAGATTAATTCATTGAGTAACAAGGGATATGGTTATGCCTATGGACTCGACCTTTTCTGGCGCGACAGAAAGTCCATCCCTGGGGGAGAGTATTGGATCTCCTATTCATATATAGATGCCAAACGAGACTATCACAACTATCCGTATGAGGCAATCCCCACTTTTGCCAGTAAACACAACCTAACCCTGGTATATAAACACTGGTTCAGCCGGTTGCGATCCATGGTCGGAGCCACCTACAGGCTCTCTTCTCCCAGATCCTACAACAACCCCAATTCAGAATTATTTAACAACGAAAGAACAATTCCCAATCAGTCGCTGGATGTAAACTGGAGCTATCTGCATAAGCAAAATGTAATCTTTTACTTTTCAGTCTCCAACGTGCTTGGATTTGAGCAGGAGTTTGGACATAAATATGCCACGCTACCCGACGGGGAGGGTGTATATCAGAGCGCTCCCATTTTGCCTGGTTCAAAAAGGTTTTTCGTACTGGGTTGTTTTATCACCCTCTCAAAAAATGGAAAAGTAAATCAATTAGATAAGATCAATTAAAAACCAAACCATCATGAAAAAAGCAATTCTAGTATTCAGTACAATTTGTATTACCCTAACCGCCATGGGTGCAAATGAGAAGTATGTTCAGAAAATGGGGGAAACCCTCACCGGATTCAATGCATGCAATTCCATTGAAAGCTACCAGGCCCTGGCTAACCAGTTCAGGACCATTGCCAATGCGGAAACCAGTGAGTGGCTGCCGCTCTACTACGAAACACAGTGTTATATCCTAATGAGTTTTATGGAAAACTCGGGAGCCATGGCAAAGGATGCCTGGCTGGATCAGGCCGAGAATTCCTTAGAGAAAATGCTTGAGCTGGCACCCCAGGAGTCGGAGGCATATGCCCTGAAGGCATTCTATCATACAGGCAGACTGGTGGTAAATCCTCCCCAACGTGCCCAGACCACTTCTCCACTCATTGATGCAGCCATCGGAAAATCTTTGAGCCTGGATCCGGGAAATCCACGGGCAAAGTACATGAGGCTATCCAATGATATGGGTACGGCCAGGTTTTTTGGCTCTGACATTACGCCCTACTGCAAGGATGCCCGGGAACTATTGGAACAGTGGGATTCCTATGTGGTACAATCGGCCATACACCCTGCCTGGGGAAGAGATCAGGTAGAAGAAATTGTCAGTGGTTGTGGCGAATAGTGAAAGTAAAAGATACTATCTTGTAGCTTCAGATGAAATTATCCTACTTTAACAACAGACCATTTGGAAGATTCCTGAGGAATCTGGGAGGTAGTATGATACTGGCCATCATTATTGCTGTAGTTAGCTATAATGCCTCCTTTGAAAACATAAAGGCCCTCTTAATTACCTATGCGTGGGCTTTTGCCGTATGTTATACCCAGTGGATTGGTCACACCTTTTTCTTTAACCTCCTGGATAAGAAGTTCAGCTGGCAGGAGGATCCTTGGAAAAGAGCCATCTATGGGAGCCTGGCAATCATCATATATGCGGTCTTTGCATATATCATTGTCTCTCTGTTAATGGCAAGGATTGTATATGGAACCTGGCCTGAAGATCAACTGATGTGGGGAATTAAAACCAGCTATGTGGCTATTATTGTCTCCTTTGCCGTCTCCATTGTGTTCCTGGCATTTGGATTTTTCCAGTCGTGGAAGAATTCATTGCTTCAGGCCGAAAGTTTTAAGGCTGAGATGCTCAGGTACAAATATGAATCGCTTCAAAATCAGATTAATCCGCACTTTCTGTTTAATAGTTTCAATGTTTTGACCGACCTGGTATACGAGGACCAGAAGAAAGCGGTGAACTTTATCAGTCAGATGAGCCAGCTCTTCAGGTATGTTCTGGACAGCAGAGACAAAGAGCTGGTACCTGTGGATGAAGAGTTGGAATTCATCTCTTCATTTGCCTATTTGCTTCAAACCAGATTCGAGGATAAACTGACCATTGAGATAGATGTGGATTCACAGGCTGATGAAGTGATGGTTCCCATGTCCCTTCAATTGTTGATTGAGAACTGTGTGAAGCACAATGAGGTTTCTGCCTCGAAGCCGTTAAGTATAAAAATTTACAGAGATAATTCCATGATCTGTGTGGCAAATAACCTTCAGCCAAAAATGGTGGGGGAAAGATCAACAAGTACGGGTTTAAATAACCTGGTGCAACAATACAGTTTCTTTACCGACAGGCAAATTAGGATCAGTGAAACCCATAAGGACTTTACGGTGTCGGTACCTGTTATTAAAGCCAGCGATCCATGAACATACTGATCCTTGAAGACGAAAACAGGGCTGCAAACCACTTGCAGCGCCTGATTGCTGCGGCTGCTCCCGAAATGACTGTTATCTCTGTATTTGAAACAGTCAGGGATTCCGTTGAATACTTGCAGACAACTCCGGATATTTCATTAATTTTTTCCGATGTCCAGCTGGCCGATGGATTAAGTTTTGAGATTTTTAAACAGGTGG
>JAOZUK010000789.1 GCA_029938715.1 Bacteroidales bacterium
AAAATCCTTGAGGAGATGAAAGAGGTTCAAAAATGGGGAGGTATGGTCAAAAGTATATCAAACGGTTTCATCCAGAGAAAAGTTTCCAAGCAGGCCTATGAATTTGAAAAAGGATTACAGTCAGGAGAGTATAAAAAAGTTGGTCTAAATCCACAGGCAAAAGATGCCATGGCAGAAAAGACTGATGTGGAACTCCATGAATACAATGAAGAATGGGCTAAAAAGTCCAAAGCAAGTTTAGAGGAAGTCCGTCGTACCAGAAATGACAAGGATGTAGCAGAAAGCCTTAAGGCACTCGAGAAAGCAGCCAAAGGGAGTGATAATGTCATGCCTCATCTTGTGAAATGCTGTCATGTCTATGCTACGGTGGGAGAAATGGCAGGCGTATTCAGAGATACTTTTGGTGAATGGAATGAACCGGATTTTTATTAGCCAGATCTTTATTAAAATATAAGGAGATATAATTTGGAGCAAACAACTTACCGTCTGGGTTGTGATATCGGCGGCACTTTCACAGATTTTGTCCTGGTGAATAATATAACAGGAGAGTTCCATACCAATAAATGTCTGACCACTCCTTCTGATCCGTCGGATGCTATTGAACAGGGCATCAGGGAGCTTGCACAAATCCTGCCCGGATTTATGGATAATGTTGAAGAAATCATTCACGGGACGACCCTGGTTATCAATGCCATTATTGAAAGAAAAGGCGCTAAAACAGGCTTAATCACTACAAAGGGATTCAGGGATATTTTGGAGCTGGGTAGGGAAAAGCGTTATGATGCCTATGATATTTTCAGTGAATACCCGGAACCAATAGTTCCCAGGGCAGACAGGGCAGAAATAGATGAGCGCCTAACCTTTGATGGCAGAGTGCTAAAAGATGTAGATGAAAAAGAAGTGATTAAAGTTCTTGAAAAATTTAAAAAAGACGGTATAGAATCTGTTGCTGTCTGCTTTATTAATTCCTATGAAAATTCAGTAAATGAAAAAAAGATAAAAGAGATAATTGAAAAAGAAGCCCCTGAACTATTTCTTTCCACATCATTTGAAGTCCTTCCGGAAATCAAGGAATATGAGCGAACCTGTACAACCGCTGTCAATGCCTATGTAAAACCCATTACATACTGGTATCTAAATAAACTGGTAGAAAGACTTGGAACCATAGGGTTTAATGGTAAATTTTTTATCATGCTGTCCTCGGGCGGGATCACTTCCATTGAAACTGCAAAAAATTTCCCTGTCAGGATCATTGAATCAGGGCCGACTGCAGCTGTTATTGCTTCTCAATATTATGGTCAGATGTTTAATAT
>JAOZUK010000790.1 GCA_029938715.1 Bacteroidales bacterium
GGAACTTTGGTGCCACAGCAGGCATGGTTGAGATGCTCATTCAATCTCACCTTTCCACCATCGATATTCTTCCGGCTCTACCCTCAAGCCTTCCCAATGGGAGTATCGCCGGGGTATGTGCCAGAGGAGGATTTGATCTCTCATTTCAATGGTCAGATGGAATATTAGATGCCATCGAGGTTCTTTCAAAGACCGGGGAAGAATGCCACCTAAGTTACAAAGACAACACCATTCACTTTCCAACCATAGCCGGAAAGACCTACCGGTTTGATGGACAGTTAAATGATATCTCACTTAATCCAAATTGAGCTTAGCCAGCTATCCATGATCCGCTCTCCTCGCCGTCACCCATAATCCAGGAGCCGTTGCCCAGGGTGTCCCAGATCATGTTGTATAGCTTTACGTCCTCCAGAAATGAGTCCAGGGTACCTGACCCATCTGCCTTGATGGTGACGTTATATCCTACCACATGATCGTAGTCTTCGCTATCGGATTCCCAGAACCAGTTAAGGGCATAGTCGCCTGCCCCATTCTTGCTCCAATTGTACTTCCAATAGAGCGTCTCAGTTTCAGATTCAGCTTCTTCTCCCATCCCATAATCATACATGGTAGCCCAGTTGAAATTGTACAACACTTCACCACCTGATCCATCCTTGTACTCCCAGGCATCTATATAATCGTAAGCCGGTCCTCCATTATGTGAAATATCCAGAGACCAGTGTTTTTTTGAATTATCCTCATCAAAGGACCAAAACATTGTGAAACTCTCACCTCCATAACCCCAGGACCATTGCCAGGTATCCCCGGAAGATTTTTTCGCTGATCTCTGTGCATCAGAAGGCACCTCCATCAAGCTGATAAAACCAGACATATCCACAGCAGTAGTGACGTAAGTGACACAGAACTGTGCATAGGTGTCCGTGGATTCTGTGAGCCCCGGGGGAAGCAATCCCAGCACCTCCTCAGCATCAAATGAGAGCATTTCAAAGGTTTCAGGTTCTGCTGCCTGCTCTTTACTGCATCCCACAAAAAGTAAACCGACGATGGCAAACCCAAATAATCCTTGCAAATAAAATTTCTTTTTCATCTTAATATCATTTATTTTGGTGGTTATAAACTTATAGATTTTGAAGGGAGATTAATAGTTCCAAAACCATTTTTATGATATTCTTAACATTTCCTCTTAGAACCCATTTATTGATTTTTCGAAACTCAATAATCATGCTTTCCATGCTGGTTATGATGATGATGCCATCCTGCAACCAGGAATTAGAAGATCGCATGGTGGCAGTCAAGATTTATGGGCACGAAG
>JAOZUK010000286.1 GCA_029938715.1 Bacteroidales bacterium
CCCCCAGCGGAGGGGCTGGGGGATACTGGAAATTGTAAGAATGTGCTTCAGTCCTTAATGCATCGTACAGATCTATAAGATCTTACATCTTTATCCACTCTCTCAACCCCACTTCCATTAAAACCACTATCGGGTTTCATCATCGTTAAACCTCGAGTCCAAGCATATCCTGACTCGTTGAGTGTAGAAGTCCACCAAGATCCCTTATCCCCAGGAGGTATATTGGTTTGGCTATAATATTCTCCCCCGAATTGTGCATTAAATCCTGATCTGTCTACAGTGTAAACCTCACTCAAATTACTCTGAAGTTTAAACCCTACATAATCATACCCACCTCTATCTCCAACATCTTCCGGACTTGCCATTCCAAGAAATCTTTCCATTCTTTGCCATTCCCTATCGCTTGGTAGATGCCATCCAGCAGGACATACCTTGTTTGCTGTATGCCAATCATAAAGCCTCCCGTAATTCATGTAATAACCTTCCTGCAAATACAGAATTCGATTACCAGGTGGAGTTTCATAGTTTAGATTTTCTGTCATCCAAATCTGATCACCAATTCTTTCCCAGCCATACTCTTGATTGTCTATTATATCAATAAATGTGCCCCGCTCAGCAAATACACTATCTAAACATAGTGCTGTCTGAGAGCTTAAATCCACTACTCCCTTTTCTTTTGGAAGCATACGAAGACTCAGGGTATCAGATGCTTCTACAATAAAGCCACACTCCATAGAATAGCCAATACCCATAAAATACCCATGATATTTTCCTACAGCCACATTCTCAGCCACCCAAATTACTCTAGTCAAAGAACCAGAATCCCGTGATGTTGCTTCAGAAGTAGATCGCCCGATAATTCCTGGTAATGCAAATGAGGATTCACGAGGAGAAAATTCAATACTTAATACTCCAGTGTTTATTTCCACACTAGAATCCAGATAATCTTCATTTTCACTTTCTAACAATAGATCAACGGGACCCTTGTATCTTACCACACTATGGTCTTTTATTCTTACGCTGCCGAAATGAGTTTTAAAACCCTCTTTGGTAATTTTTATTGTATGATCACCTTCATCTATATTATGAATGACTACTTCACTATCATCAGGAGTTATCTTACCAAAGTATTGATTTTCAAGAAACACCGAACTCCCTATCGGAGCTTGCACAATAATATCACTGGTTTGACAATAAAGAGAGTTTGTATGAAAAATCAATGAAATAATAATGAATATACAGAGTTTCATATTTCAAGATGTTAGAATAACCTCTATCTAAATATACGAATATTTCAGGTCTGAGTCAATAAGACGACTCTTGCAAGCCCCGTACAAAAAGTGATAAATAAATATCCAGAAAACTAGTACTTGAAAAATTCTGGTACGTACAGTTATTCCTTGACTTTGGTGAAAATCCATTTAAGAGTCCGAAGCGGTTCCCATGTTGTTTCCATGCCCCTCCACTTACTTGTCCATGTCCAAGTGTCCGGTGTTGGAAATTCAATCTCGTTTATTGAAATGGAATGGTTTCCCTCCGATAAAAATCTTTCCATTACTAGCTTCTTCGGTGAAACAAACTTTCCAATATCCTTCCCCACAATGCCCTCTTGCCAGATGCTATACAAAACCACTGACTCATAATTTTCAGTAAATCCCAGGACTGATCTGGCAGTAGAATAAGTTTCTCCTTTTGCTTTCCATTCCAGATGAAAATAGAGGCCTTTTCCGGAATGACCTATTTCCATGAAAGCAATAGTATCAGTACCTATTTCTGATACCCAGTTACCAATAAACTGTTTTGCAAGCTTTGCCTGGTCCAGATCTTTTTGGTCGGATTGAGAGGATACACTAAGGGAGATGCTAAAGAGAAAAAATAGAGACAGCATGATGTTTAAAGTCTTTTTCATATCCAATTAATTTTTTTAGGGTTAGATTAAAATAGTCTCACCACAGAGTGCAGTAAGTAAGTACTAAGAGCATCCTTCCATCTAGGTTAGTTTGGATCTTCGCAGCTACGAATTATCGCTTCAGCAGCATCGTTTTTACATCGACCAGGCCCTGGTCAACTTTTAGTTCGTAGAAGAAAATTCCATCGCTAAAGTGCCTGGCATCCCAAATAACCGAGTGTTTGCCCTCTGACTGAAATTCATTAACCAGGGTCTGGATCTTCCTTCCTGTGATGTCATAGACCGTTAAGCTAATCTGGCCCGGATAGCCCAGTTTATAGTTTATAAGTGTTGAAGAACTGAAGGGATTAGGGTAGTTTTGCTCCAGGCTGTATGTGCCGGCATTATCACTGAAATCTTCTGTTCCTGTGCCGGATTCCCCCCCGTTTGTTGTATACAAAATAACATTGTTCATCAATCCCCCAACAATCCAGCCAACACTGTCATTTATAAAATAGACCTCACTTAAATTATCAGTCAGGTTACTTACCTGGGCTTGCCATGTATGTCCCCAGTCGCTGGAATGAACAATCTTGCCATACTTCCCAACAGCCCATGCTTTTCCTGTTTCTGTCAGAAAGACCGAGCTCCAGTTATTGGAGCTACCCGTAACATCCTCATCCGTACATGTCTCCCAGGTTACACCTCCATCGCTTGTGTACATAACAATTCCCACAAGCCCGACTGCAATCCCTTGCAGATCCGAACCGAAGCAAACGCCATTTAACTTTATCTCATTGGGATCTGTCTGCTCAACAAAAGAATTGCCGCCATCATCCGTATACATGATCGTATAGGGCTTTACATTGCTTGGCGTTCCCACAAACCAACCAGTAATGGAATCGGCAAAAAAGCAGGAGTTAAAATTACCTTCACCACAATCCCCGTAGGCCTTATCCCATGTATCACCATAGTCATTGCTTATCCACACATTGGCCAGGCCTCCAACAGCATAGCCTCGCATGGGCTCACCCGGAGGACCTTCCACAAAATCAAGGTCAAATACAGAATTCTGCGATCCGCCTGGCAGGCTTTTATATTCCCAGTCCACACCTCCGTTTACGGTTCGCTGAAGGAGGTGAGTATTCCCCAATGTACCAGTTTCATTATCACGTCCGGCCACAAAGCCTGTATCAGCATTAATAAATTCAACTGCAGTCAGATACCTGGAAGCAAGATTGGGTACGGAGTCCCAGGTCTCTCCCCCGTCCATTGAATGAATAAGCAGTCCATCTAAACCGGAGGCCCAGACATTCACTGCATCAAGGGCATGCACTGCCCGAAGACCAGAGGCATATGGCGCGGTTTGACTGGTCCAGCCCTCCTGTCCAATAGCGTTGACAGAAAATAATGTAATGATCAATAAAGTAAAGTAGTATTGTTTCATGATGGGATGAAAGGTTTGTTTGATAGTTGCAGCGGTCGCACAATTCTGCCAGGCCAGCAGAACGGAACAGAGAATCAGCCTTACTAATTTACACCTAAATCAAATATGAATCAAGCTATTGCACGGCATATCTACTCAATTGCCCACCAACTCCAGTGTAAGTCCCACCATAGGGGAGAGGACGAAACCCTGAAAACCAAAGTCAGGGTATACGGTCCCATGCTGGGTGTCTCCTTTGTTTTATAGAGCTATAACTTTAATTCGCAAGAAAATCAAGGATTTTAATATTCACTAATTCCGGACAACAAAACATCAGACAATGCCCCGTGTTTGGAACAACTTCCGTTTTAATAAGCGGCGAAATACTATTTAGTCGTTTTACTGCCTCCTCCACCGAATGCATTTTTTCATTTTCACCAACCAGGTACAAAACTGGCGATTTTATGCTTCTTAATTCATCATCGGACAAAACGGTCATTGATGCAGGTATTTTTATTTTGAAGGACCGAATTGCAAGCCTGAGGCCATCCAGATGATCATCAAGCATCGCTCTACCCTCTTCTGTTTGAGCCATATCTTCACAGGACCAATACAACTCCTTTTTCATAAAATGCCGAAGTGGAATAAAACCCCGGAAAACCCTTTTTTCAAATTCCTTATTTCCGTGGTAAACCGTATATGCCGGACTGAGCAGTACAACTTTATTAATCCGTTCGGGATAGGTCATTAAATATTGTCCTGCCTTCCATGCGCCATAGGAAGCACCGACAAGATTGATGCTGTCTTCCAGCTCAAGAGCAGTAAATAGTTCATCGAGCCAAAGGGCAATGGCCTCTGAACAGCACATCTTTTTCGAATACACACTTCGGCCCCAGTCATAAATATCATCCAGGGCATAAGTCCTGTAGTTTTCTGATAGTGCTTCAATGTTGTCTTTCCACATTAAGGATGAAGTCCCCCCACCAGGCAATAGAACGATAGGCGGTGCATTTTCCGGGCCACTGATACGGACAAAGGTCTCTCCATAGGAAGTGCTGACCATTCTCTCTTCCGAATCAAGCGGCCATTCTTCCGACTCTGCATCATAATATTCCAGATATTCTGCTTTAGCGCTTTCCGATCGAAAGGGATGGTATTCATTTACCACAAAAGTACCCGGCCCTGACAAATAGGAGATGTAGACCCAGACAAAAATAGCGATAAGCAACAATGTTATAGTGGTATATCCAAGCAGGGAATACTTAATTATTTTTCTCATTTTTCTGTTACCTTGATCTGGAGCAGCTCGCCTGGTTT
>JAOZUK010000791.1 GCA_029938715.1 Bacteroidales bacterium
GTGGTGGTGGCTGCTGATGTAATGGTGATACCTCGCTCTTGCTCTTGTACCATCCAATCCATTGTAGCGGCTCCGTCATGAACTTCACCGATGCGGTGGGTGATCCCAGTATAGAACAGAACACGTTCTGTGGTGGTAGTCTTCCCGGCATCGATGTGCGCCATGATCCCGATGTTTCTTGTATGTTTTAAATCTGGATTCATAAGTGTTGCACACTTACCTTGCAATAAATGCTATTTCAAAATATGTATTAGAACCTAAAGTGAGCGAAAGCCTTGTTGGCTTCGGCCATACGATGCGTGTCTTCTTTCTTTTTATAGGCAGCACCTTCGTTATTAAATGCTGCAATTACTTCCGCTGCGAGTTTCTCACTCATTGACTTTCCTGAACGCTTGCGGGCATAGAGAATAAGGGCTTTCATGGAAATAGAGATCTTACGATCAGGCCTGATCTCCATGGGAACCTGAAATGTTGCTCCACCCACTCTGCGGCTTTTCACCTCAACCTGGGGGGTAATGTTATCGAGTGCTGCCTTGAAAACTTCCACTGGAGTTTTTTCGACATCCTTGGTTTTCTCTTCAATAATATCCATGGCTCCGTAAAAGATGTCGTAGGACTTACTTTTCTTACCATCGATCATCAGGTTGTTTACGAACCTGGTTACATAGGAATCCTGGTACCTGGGATCAGGCAGAAGGATTCTCTTTTTTGGTTTTGTCTTCCTCATTGTATTTTATATCACAATCTTATGAGTACTGTACACGCCTAAACGCGCACTTCTATTTTTTCTTAGGTCTCTTTGTTCCGTACTTACTCCTACGCTGGGTCCGGCCTTCTACACCTGAGGTGTCGAGTGCACCACGAATGAGGTGATACCTTACACCTGGAAGATCTTTTACCCTGCCGCCCCTGATAAGCACAATGGAGTGCTCCTGGAGGTTATGACCTTCACCCGGAATATAGGCGTTCACCTCTTTCTGGTTGGTCAGTCTAACCCTTGCGACTTTACGCATTGCAGAGTTCGGCTTCTTAGGAGTGGTTGTGTACACACGCACACATACACCGCGCCTTTGTGGACATGAATCCAACGCTGGAGCCTTGCTCTTATCGTTCAGTTTCTTACGGCCTTTACGAACTAATTGTTGAATCGTTGGCATATTATACTGTTCGTTATAATTTGTATTCGTCTGTTAATTTCGGATCGCAAAGGTAGGATTTTTTTCGAAAAAACAATAAAAATTTAATGAATAATGCTGTCCATCTTGCTCAAGTTCAGGATTCGCAGAATTCATAAGGGTTTCCGGATTCT
>JAOZUK010000792.1 GCA_029938715.1 Bacteroidales bacterium
ATAGCAAAATCTTACTGCCCTAACTCTACATAACGATAAACTCTCCATAACCGTGATTGAACTGAACCGCTTCGCGGAATGCAGCCTCGCCCTCCATCATTTCACGACAAAGTTACTCTTTCCTGATTATTTTTTAGGAAGAGGTTATCCATCAGGGATAACTTGCCGTAATTCTTTCTGAGGAGGTGCGTCATGAGTAAACTTCGTCAAGAATTCAACAAGTTCATGGTTTACAGAAGACTTTCTGAAAATACCAGGAAGCAGTATATTTATTCTATTGCAAGCCTGGCAAGATATTTCAATAGGTCTCCTGAAACCCTAACAACCAAGCAATTGCAAGACTATTGCTTTTATATTATTGCAAAACGTAAGATGGCTTGGAGTACCTGCAATGTTTTCATTTGTGCATGTTACTGTTTCTTTCGAGATTTCCTGAAGTGGGATGCCGTGCAGCTCTCTTTACCACCACGTCCACGTGATCATAAACTTCCAACGATTCTCAGTGTAAATGAGGTCAGGAAAATCTTGAAGGCTGCAGCTAACCTTAAACATCAAACTCTCTTGATGACAATTTACTGCGCAGGGCTCCGTGTCAGTGAAGCGGTAACATTACAGTCCCATCATCTACAAAGTGATCGCATGATGATTCGAGTTGAGCAAGGTAAAGGAAGAAAAGATCGCTACACCATCCTGACAGAGGATTTACTAACACAACTTCGCCGGTACTGGCAAAGTGCGCATCCGAAAAATTGGCTCTTCCCAAGTAACAAATATCCCCAGGAACACTTGTCACGCTCAGGTGCTCTGCATGCTTTCAAAATTGCCTGCAAAGACGCAGGCGTCAACATTCCCAAAGGTCAAGGAATACATACGCTAAGACACTGTTTTGCAACACATCTTCTTGAACGGGGTATCGACTTATTTACGATCAAGTCAATGCTTGGGCATACTAAACTGGAAACAACGGCACAATATCTACATGTAGCTAATCCCAACAAAGTTTCTCTTTGTACAAGTCCACTCATGGATGACGAGGAGGGCGTACAATGAAACAGCAATTTGAAGTTGGTGACGTGTTCAGGGAGTACGGCGATGAATGTCGCAAACATATGGTTCTTAGCAAAGAACAACTTAAGGTCATGCATTGTATTGAAAGCTGTCGTACCGCAGTCCTTGGAGGCCATGTTGAGCAGTGTGACAGCTGTGGTTTCCTGAAAAATGCATACAATTCCTGCAGGAACAGACATTGTCCGAAGTGCCAGACGCTGGTCAAAGAAAAGTGGATTAATGACCGTAAGGCAGAACT
>JAOZUK010000793.1 GCA_029938715.1 Bacteroidales bacterium
GCTTGGTTTTATAAACCAGGTCTTCCCGGTCGTCACGTACTATGGGACGGTTGGTGGGAATAACCATTACATCCAGCTTATATATATCCCATAATTCGCCGGCCTCTGTTTCAGCTGTACCGGTCATACCCGCCAGCTTATGGTACATTCTGAAATAGTTTTGAAGGGTTATGGTGGCCCAGGTCTGGGTGGCGGCTTCCACCTTCACATTCTCCTTCGCTTCAATAGCCTGGTGCAACCCGTCGCTGTACCTTCTTCCCTCCATAATACGGCCCGTCTGTTCATCAACAATTTTCACCTTGTTGTCCATGACCACATACTCATTCTCTATCTCAAACATGGAATAGGCTTTCAGAAGCTGGTTAACTGTATGGATCCGCTCCGATTTTACGGCATAATCCTGGAGCATCTTATCCTTTATCTCAAGCTTCTTCTTATCTGCCAATTCAGACTTTTCAATTTCCGCTACTTCGGACCCAATATCCGGCATAATAAAAAATGCAGGATCATCAGAATCACCGGTGATCAGGTCGATGCCCTTCTCCGTCAATTCCACAGAATTCAGTTTCTCTTCAATGATAAAGAAAAGCTCATCGGTTACAAGGTGCATGTTCTTGGATTGCTCCTGCATATAATGATTTTCGGTTTTAAGCATAAGGGATTTATTGCCCTCCTCACTCAAAAGCTTAATCAAGGGTTTATATTTGGGGAATCCTTTATGAGCCTGAAGCAGTTTAAAACCAGCCTTTTCCGTCTTGTCTCCAGCCAGTAATTTGCGAGCTTCAGTAAATATACCATTTATCAGGTTTCGCTGTGCACTAACCAAACGCTCTACTTTGGGTTTATAGGCTTCGAATTCCTGGTTGTCTCCCTTGGGAACGGGACCAGAGATAATCAAAGGGGTTCTGGCATCATCAACCAGAACAGAATCCACCTCATCCACAATGGCATAGTTGTGCTTTCGCTGAACTAGTTCACCTGGAGTATGCGCCATATTGTCACGCAGGTAGTCAAATCCAAACTCATTATTGGTTCCAAAGGTAATATCACTGTTATACGCTTTCCTTCTTGCTTCAGAATTTGGCTGGTGCTTATCAATACAGTCTACTGTAAGTCCGTGGAATTCATAGATGGGACCCATCCATTCTGAATCACGTTTGGCCAGGTAGTCGTTAACCGTAACCAAATGAACTCCTTTGCCGGTCAGTGCATTAAGAAATACAGGCAGGGTAGCCACCAGGGTTTTCCCCTCACCAGTTGCCATTTCGGCTATCCTTCCGCTATGCAGGGCTACTCCTCCAATAA
>JAOZUK010000794.1 GCA_029938715.1 Bacteroidales bacterium
GATAAGATTCTTGTCATAGATTTAAATAGTGGAGAAGTCGAAGAAAGCGAAATTGATGAAAGTCTTGTTGAAGAAAAGATTGGGGGTATTGGCATTACAAAATACCTCTATGAAAAATATAAAAATGATGACCCCATCATCATTGGCACGGGATTATTGACGGGTACGACATACCCTGCATCTGCCGCAGGACAGCTTACGGCAAAGAGTCCTGTAACAGGAAAGATTAGCCACTGCCCCGTTATTTATAAGTTAGGCCTGGAAATCAAGTATTCCGGATTTGATTATATTGTGGTCAAAGGTCAGTCAAGTTCCCCGGTATACCTGTGGATTCATGATGGTGTGGCAGACATTTCTGATGCTGCTGACGTTTGGGGAAAAGATGTCTGGGAGACAACCGATTCACTCAGAAACTTTGTTGGGGACGATTTGCTCCAGACTATGATGATTGGTCCTGCGGGAGAAAACGGATCTGATTATGCCCAGGTCTGCTATAATCATTGGAATAGCCCGGACCGATTTGGCTTTGGTAAATTATTCGGGACCAAGAAACTAAAGGGGTTAGCCTTTAGGGGAATGGGAATGATAGAGGTTGCCGAACCTGAAGATTTTGTGGAACGTTCCCTTGAAATATTAAAAGAGATCAAAGAGAATAGTTTTCTAGAGAAAAAAGGTATTGCACCGATTTTGACTGCCCTGGGAGAAGAAGGTGTCGAAGACTGGCTCGATCCTGTCATACACCGCAACACTGCAGATTATTTCACTCCTTATGCCACCAACACAGCTCTCTTTCTTGAAGAAGATCCGGAACTGCTGGAAGAATCAAAAATAGCTGAGCCAGGCGTTCTTGTTTCTGACATTTTCGCCCTTTTGAGTTTAAAAAAGTTGGGCCTTTCTGCTATTGATGCCGGTCATGTTTTAAAAGCCTGTGCTAAATATGGAATTGACCCTTTTGCAGTGGCAGAATTAAGTGGAAAAACTACTTTGGAAGAGTTGATCCAAAGCGTTGAGTCGCTTAGTGGTAGAATAGCCACTTCCGGCAGCGGGATTTTCACATCCTGGTGTCCTACAGGTCCGGTTTTTAATAATTTTAATCTGTCTACAGATGATGACATCAATACCTGGTGGGAAAGACGGCAGGCGGTTGCCATGATTTTTGGTATCCAGCCTATGTTTGCTCTCATGTGTCCTGAGCTTACTGAAGAGAACATGCTGGAGTTGGCCAGTCTGGGGACAGAACTTGAGTTGACCCAGGAGACTCTGGATACTGTTATAGATGATATCTGCGGATAGCTCCGATATATT
>JAOZUK010000795.1 GCA_029938715.1 Bacteroidales bacterium
ACTTTATACTTTACACTTTACACTTTATACTTTACACTTTACACTTTATACTTTACACTTTATACTTTCGACTATGATACGGGAAATGGTAAAAATTGATGAAGAGTTATGTGACGGATGCGGAAATTGCATCCCCAACTGTCACGAAGGAGCTTTACAGATGATTGACGGGAAAGCCAGGCTAATCAGTGACCTGATGTGTGATGGTCTGGGTGCCTGCCTTGGACATTGCCCACAGGGTGCAATTACCATTGAGGAAAGAGAAGCTGAAGCCTACAATGAGACCAAGGTGATGGAGATCATGGTGGGTAAAGGTGCAAATACTGTGGTGGCACACCTCCAGCACCTGAAAGAGCACAATGAAATGGAGTATCTCAGGGAGGGGGTTCAGTATTTGAATGATCATGAAGACGAACTGGATTTAAATATCAAAGAAATTATGAACAGAGTACATCATGCAAAAGTAGAAGAGGAGCAACTGGCCTGTGGTTGCGCAGGATCAGAAGCCCGGAGTTTTAATCCGCAATCGGCTGCCGGACCGGCAGCACCAATAGCTGCCGGTGGTTTCACCATGGCTGGAGGATCACAGGCTGATCAATCGTCCGAATTAAGGCAATGGCCGGTGCAGATGCACCTGATCAACCCAAATGCCTCTTATTTTCAACAATCAGACCTGGTTCTTGCAGCAGACTGTGTGGCATTCTCCCTTGGAAACTTCCACTCCAAATGGCTGAAAGGCAAGAGCCTGACCATTGCCTGCCCAAAATTGGACTCAGGAATGGATAGCTATGTATCGAAACTTAAAGATTTGATAGACGATTCAAAAATCAATACCTTAACGGTGATGATGATGCAGGTCCCCTGCTGTGGCGGATTACTGCAAATGGTTAAGATTGCCGCCGGTCAGGCAGAACGAAAAGTTCCTGTCAAAACAGTGATTGTGGGTGTTGAAGGTGAAATTCTCCAGGAAGAATGGGTCTAAACAAATAACCGTATTGCGATGTTTCAGAAGCCGGTTGACACAGGTTCAACCACAAAACTCTCTCTTCCCCAGGATGCCTGGATGATCTACAAATTTGATAACCATGAGGTGATTCGCCTGGATTTAAAACCAGGTGAGTCCATTGATAACCATACCAATGACTGGAGAATTATCTTCTATCTGATTCAGGGGGACGGGGTACTAAATATTCAGGGCAGGGATCACCAGGTAACCACAAATCAGTTTATAGCTGTTGAGTCAGGACTGAAAAGGTACTGGACAAACACCGGTGAAAATATCCTAAAACTTCTGGTCATTAAA
>JAOZUK010000796.1 GCA_029938715.1 Bacteroidales bacterium
ATCATCCGGGTCGTCTTACTTTTGGCTACATGCATTGTATTGTCAAGAATAATCTTTTCACCCGGATATATCCATGCAAGTATTGTTGTTTCGGGAATATTGATCTATGAGACACTGGAAGTAATCTGGTACCTGAACCGGACCAACAGGCAACTGGCTCAATTCTTTTCATCACTTCCCGACCGTGCTTCATCGCTAAAGTTTATCGGATCTGAATCAGGCGATTCATTCAGGGAATTGAGTCTCCGGCTTGAACAAATTAGCAGGTTATTTCAGAAAGAACGCCGCGAAAATGAGGCTCAGCATAACTATCTTAATTATCTGGTTGAACAGATTGGCGTAGGCATTATTACATTCAGGGATGATGGAAGAATTGATCTTATTAATCCCGCTGCGAAAGCAATCTTTGCTGATAAAAATATACCGGAATTAGCAAGCCTGAACAAATATAATCCTGAGTTTGAGAAATTAATCAAAGACCTGGAACTAAATGAAAAAACACTCATCCGGATCATTGTAAAGGATGAATTATTTTACCTGACCGTGCAAAAGTCGCTCTTTAAACTGGAAGATAAATTCTATTGGCTGATTAGTTTCCAGGATATTAACTCTGAACTTGATAAAAAGGAACTGGATGCCTGGCAGAAGATAATCCGGGTATTAACACATGAGATTATGAGTAGTATTTCACCTGTAACCTCTTTATCTGAGCACTTACTGAATAAGATACTTGATCCCAACATGCCGGGAAATTTAAAAGAACCAGACGGGATACTGATGGAGGATCTTGCGGAAGGACTGGAAATTATTAAAACCCGCGGGGAGGGACTGATGGAGTTTGTCAGGCATTATCATTCCCTTACCCATCTCCCGACACCCGTGTTGGAGGAAGTTCAAATTGGCCCATTCCTTAACAAGATCCTCAACCTCATTGAACCTGAATGTAAGAAAAATGATATCTCCATAAAGCTTGAGATCAGGGAGAGTATTCAAACCTCAATTGATCCCCAGTTGATAGAACAGGTCTTACTAAATCTGATTAGAAATTCCATTCAGGCATTGGAAGCGATTCCTACCGGGAAAAGCATCTCGATTTTCGCAGGCAATGATGTTACAGGTGTACAGATATCGGTCAGGGATAATGGAAGTGGGATTGATATAGAAAATATGGACAACATTTTCATCCCCTTTTACACCACCAGAACTAAAGGATCCGGGATAGGATTGAGTTTTGCCAAACAAATCATGCGCTTACACAATGGCCAGATCTCTGTCAAGTCCGATCTGGGTAAAGGTGC
>JAOZUK010000287.1 GCA_029938715.1 Bacteroidales bacterium
TTAAATGGAAGCAGATGGGATGCATTGCCATACATGGTGTGTTCCTTCGACAAGTTCCAAAACCCATTATTGCCCTCCTCCTGGTCATAATCAATAAATGCCCAGCACAGCCCGACATTTTTGTTCTCTTTCAGGAT
Source organism: Bacteroidales bacterium (assembly GCA_029938715.1). GTDB lineage: Bacteria > Bacteroidota > Bacteroidia > Bacteroidales. The sequence continues at coordinate 138 of JAOZUK010000287.1, forward strand.
GGATGTTACAGCCCGACCGGGTCCTTCATTGCCTGCGTGGTCGAAGGGTGTGATCCAGAATTCCAGTGTAAGATGACCTGACTCACCGTGCTTGAAATTGAAGTCATATGCAGCATTGGCCCATGGCAACTCCTTGATCCAGGGTTGGCACCCCCAAACCAGGGTCCAGTCTTTTCCTACCGCAGGTGTGAATATGTGGTAATTCTGGGCATGTACCCCATGGAAGGAAAGATAGGCTTCCATGGGATCAAGCGCTTTATTAGGGTGAAAGCGGTCGATAAATGGTCCGCCCGATTGGTCTCCGTCTACCACGAGTTCGTAGGTGTCGTTATGCAATCCGGGCTCCTCAAAGTCCCAGAAATCATCATAGGCCTCCACCAGAAAGTATAGCCTGTTGAGGCCATCCACCCAGCCCACTTTCACATTCAGGTTCAAATTCGTTGTATCCACAGAAGGATGTTTTTTGGTGTCATCCCATAGTTGATCCATGCCAATCACATAATCTGCCGGAACAATATCCCAATCCCCATTATTCCCGTCTATGCAAGGAATTTTATCTGGCGGAAACTGAAAGATTTTGTAACTGCGCTGATCCTGAGCAATTGTGTCATTGGTAAGAATTCCAAGTAGGATCAAGCTTAATGTGCAGTAAAACAGGCTTCTCATAGTACTCTTGTCATGTTTGTGTTTATTCGGATTCTCCGGAGAACAGGATATGATCTTCCGGTATCTGATCCCCGACTAACTCCAGCAATTCAATGGCATTCAGGCACCATTGTGCCGTTTTGTTGGTGGAAACTCCTTCCACTTCGTAAACCGGTTCCAATATTTCCGGTTTATCTACGAGGATCTTATTAAACATTGTATTACTTCCTTCCGTTCCTCTGTCTTTCAAAAAATAATCCCAGGCCTTTTCGGCCCAGTCATTCTTTCCCGTTTCCCGGGCATAGTATGCAGGCAGCCGTGCATAAAAGGGGCCCGGTTTTCCAAGTTTTATCTTTCTTCCGAATTCTTTTTCCACGCTTTCTACCGGTTCCCCATATAGCTTACAGAATTGCAACCACAGTTTGTCCCATTTCTTATCATCAAGCAAGTTCGATAATTCAAAGGCTACTTCAGGGCCTCCCATCAAAACTGACAGGTGGCTATAACCGATGTCTTCTTTATCCAGTTGATACAGTTTATAAGTTTCAGGATCGTATCCCATCGCTGCCCCTTTACCAGAATAAAGTCCATAAGGCATTTTTGACAAAGATTTTATCCCGGTCATAATTCTGTCTCTGTAGGTTTCATCTCCGGTGCGTTCCCATTCCGTCATCCAGTTACCGACAAGTGCGAGCCAATCGGGTCCCATCCGGGCATGCGTAGGATATTCACTTTTCTCAAGTATCATCCTCAGAGGATCTGTTTCACCAATGGCCCTATTGGAAGCTTCTACTGAAGCGTGCATCAGATCACCGGTTCGTTCATCGCTTGTTAAATAATAATAAAAGCGACTTAATGCTGCCTGTGAAATTCTTACTTCTTTTGCTCCACATCCCCAATGTCGAACATTGTGCCTGGACCCTAATCCCTCAAAACGTCCAAGGTGATACACATCTACTTCTCCGGTATGTCGTGTCATTGCTTCTGCCATACGGAAAATATCTTTGCTACCCGATCTTAAAAAGGAATACCATAACCACATGTTGGGTACTAACTCACTATTATCCCAGGCAAATCCACCCACATCATATTTCCAAACGTGCCGTTCTTTATCGTATGCATGCATAACATCTCCGTAATCCCAGTAGCCATACCAGTATCGTTGTTCTACCTCTAACTGATAAAAATTAAATGCATTGTCCAGTTGATTCTCAATCCATTGTTTCCCTTTTGTACTTTTATCCGGTAAACTCCAGGCTCCAAAAACAGGAATACTGTGTATATACTCCGGTGATGCCATTAGCAAAGGAGGGTTATTACCTAAATCTACAAGAGAATTTAGTGTTTCAACTTTGGGTACATCTGAGGAAGCAAACAACAAAATCTCACTGGTTCTTCCTACACCTGTTGGGGTACTAAATCCGGGCTGAATATCTTCGTAGCTGGCTTCAAGTGTATGTCCCCAGGCAAGTGTATCGTACTGCCTCATATCCATTGCCGGACCGTCGGGCGACCAAAGCCAGGCATTAATTTTAGCATTCTCAGTTCTGGCATCCTTCACTTCAAGCGCAGATGGAAAAGACTGCCAGAAATCGCGGATGCAAACCGCCAAACCTCCGGAGACATCACCTGCAAACACCAAACCATTTGAACGTTTTCCGGCTCCGGCATCAATCCAGGCACTTTGATCGTTTGTTCTTTTTTGTACCCGAAAACCATCAGCATTGCCCTGAAATAATTTGAAATCATTCCATGAAGCCCAGTTATCCAGTAGAAATTGCTCACGTTCAGAAAATGTTTCCCGCTCAGGAATACGTTCCCCTTTTAGTTGCTCAGCATACAAATTTTCTTTGCTGGAAATAAGTCGGCGACCGTCAATTGGTTCGATTGGTTCCGACCAAAAACCACCGTTCCCGCCAGCAAACCGAACATGACGGTTGTAGAGTTCCTCATTTAAAGGAACATCAAAAACAATTCCTAATCCACGAATAAAATCTTTGTGCTGGTCGCCATCATAAATAATTGTATGAACCATTTTTACTGTTTGCTGACCTGCATAAAAATACATTCGTATAATAAATGGCAGGAAACTTCTGTTCCCGGATTCCGAAATATGATTTCCTTCAATTTTTACAACCGACCTCACAGGTCCGCTTTGTTCAATCGTAATTTTTCCGATTTCGCCGGTAAATTTTTCTTTTTCCGGCTGGGCTCCAAACTCATTAGCGGGCCCATTCTGAAGAATACAAACTAGCTCACCTCCGGAAGATACCTCCTTATTATTGATCTTCAACGAGCCGATAATTTTGTTTCCCTGACGAGGAATATCACATTGTAAAACTCCGGTATTTATGGTTACAGCGTCTGCTGTTTCAGTCAATCGTATTTTTTGCAAAGATCTGTCTTCATCTGCTTTTGTACTTGCTTGAAGTTGAAAAGTTGAGCCTGATTCAGCCTTAATAACAGCACTCAAACCAATCCATTTTACAGAACCATCGGGCCAATAGGCCAGTGGCCAGGATTGTACAGCCAGGGTATTGCCCTTGTCATCTTTTAATGTATAATCACTCTCCGGCTGAACTTCTCCTTTTTTAAAAGGTATTCCCCAGCTCACTCCGCTTGCCATTGCGGGTGATTTATCTCCCAGCCAACTAAGCTGAACGGGCTGCTCATTTTGAGCACTCGCCTCCTGGTTTATCAGACAAGTAATAAATGCCAGATGGAAGATTACAATTAGCCACTTCCAACTACAATCGCGATTAGTAAACTTGGGTAACACAACACTCATCTTAGATAAATTTTCAATTCCTATTTTCGTTTCAGCCATTCTTTTGGCACTGGCACAACACAGATATTCATCGTTTTATCATCCTCAGAAAGCATGGCAGACTGGATTTGAATTTTCGTTCCATCAGGACTAAATGTAGGATGGACGTGATCTTTTGCAGAGCTTTTGTGGCCTGCAGAAAGCAAAATCATTTCCCTGGTTTTTCGGTCTATGAGATAAAGATTTCTGTCAAAATCATCGCCTGTTGCAAAACGGCCATCCGAAGAACCACTTACATGCCAAAGTCCGCTTCCTTGAGGTGTTTGACCGGCAATGGTCATTTCTCTGGTCCTGATGTTCACAATCCCAAGTCCTGTTGGTTTTTCCCGTGTTCCACAGGGGCCCCATTCTCTCTCTTGTCCCGGATTTGCCCCATAAACTCCGGTTGCTTCTTTTGAATTTACCAAGGAGGATTCTGGAATGGCCCGATGCCCCATTATTGCAATGGCAACTTCGTCACGTCCAATGACAGCTTCATGAGTCACCCATTCATATTTTGATTCGGGGTATAGTGGTCTCAGACCAGTTCCGTCAGCGTTGACAATCCAGGTTCGTTGTGGTGCCTTACCTCCGGTTTCCCAACAGAAAACAATTTCACCCGATTTCCATGAATTGCTCTGTAAATGACCAATTTGAAAGGGAACAGACACCACATATTTAATTTCCCCAGTTTTCACATTTATACCTGCAATACCGGTAGGTCCAGCTCCCAATCCACGTGGACCAAAAGCTTCTTCAATTTTTGTTCCTTCGGGTAAATGTTTTGCGGCTTTAATTTTGCCTACGCTAAAGTACACCCACTCTTCATCGGCATCCAATGCCATTTCTGTTCTGGCATTCATTTCTTTTGGAATAGTACCACATACCTTCTGATAGGTGCCAGCTGGTTTCAGAGTTCCGGCTTTGCTGTGTGCAAACAATTTTTGCAAGTCTACTTCAATAAGTTGCTGCGCTCCGGTTTCACTTTCTTCAGTCGGTTT
>JAOZUK010000797.1 GCA_029938715.1 Bacteroidales bacterium
TGGCAATCATGTCTTTGCTTCCTCCTAAATCTAAAGTAAGCGGGCAGATCCTCTTAAATGGAGACAATATTAACCTGCTGAATGAAGACCAGATGTGCAAAATCAGGGGAAACAAAATCGGCATGATTTTCCAGGAACCTATGACGGCATTGAATCCTGTAACAACAATCGGCGCTCAGATTGCGGAAAGTCTGATCCTTCATAGAAAAATGAAAAAGGCTCAAATCAGACACGAGGTTGAACAATTGCTGGACAGTGTGGGCCTGCCAATGGAGAGATTTGGCTTAAACCTTTATCCCCACCAGCTTTCCGGTGGTCAGCGCCAAAGGGTTATGATTGCAATGGCCATTGCCTGTAAACCGGATATTCTGATTGCAGATGAACCCACCACAGCGCTTGATGTTACGGTGCAGGAGCAGATTCTGGAATTGATAAAAGAGCTTGTTACCCAATTTAACATGTCATTGATCATGATCAGCCATGATCTCGGTGTCATTGCCCAGACAACACAAAAAGTAATGATTATGTATGCCGGAAGAGTTATGGAGCAGGGAACAACTTCACAGGTATTTAAACATATGAGCCATCCCTACACAAAAGGCTTGTTTGCTGCTATTCCAAAGCCTGGTTCTTCAAGGCAGAAGGGCAAAAAACGCCTTAGTACTATCCCGGGTAATATACCTGACCCCAAATCAGCCCACAAAGGCTGTGTTTTTACACCACGATGCAGTTTTACCAGTGATGTTTGCCGGGAATCCGAACCTGTGCAATCTGATATTGCTCCAGGTCATCATATCCGGTGCTTCCATCCAATTATTGAGAATCAGGGGTAAAAATGTCTCTTGTAAGGGTTGAAAATTTAGTAAAAGATTATCAATTGCCTAAAAAAAATCTATTGGGGAAGGCGCCTGTTTACAGGGCTTTAGATGGTATTAATCTGGAAATTGAAAAAGGTGAAAGTCTTGGTATTGTGGGAGAATCAGGATGCGGGAAATCCACTTTGGCCCGGATTGTCATGGCGTTGGACAAACCAACATCCGGAAAAGTATATTACAATGATATTGATTTGTTTTCAGCACCTAAAAACCAATTAAGGCAATTAAGAAAACATTTCCAGATGGTATTCCAGGATCCCTACAGCTCGTTAAATCCCAGAAAAAAAGTACTCTCAATTGTTTCCGAGCCATTGGATATGCTGGAAAAGTCAATTTCAGGGCAGGAACGTAAAAAAAGGGTAGAATTAATACTTGAAGAAGTGGGGCTGAACCCGGGCGACATTGACAAATATCCCCATGA
>JAOZUK010000094.1 GCA_029938715.1 Bacteroidales bacterium
AATTTCATCATCATTTTCGATGATCAGCACAATTCCAAACACATGGGATGGACCGGCCAGGGAGAGGGAATTAAAACCCCCAACATTGACCGGCTAGCTTCACAAAGTGTAGCCTTTACTAATGCATATAGCAGTTGTCCGGTCTGTGCACCGGCCAGGCACACAGTCTATACCGGGCACTACCCCTCCCGGCATGGAGTTATTCTTAATGACCGGGCACTTCCAAAGGGAAATACCACCATGATGAGTTTGCTCGCAGAGGCAGGTTACACTACTGCCAATGTGGGGAAAATGCACTTTGCACCCTACAATGAGAGACATGGATTCCAGTATGTGCTGAACCATGAGTTTTTTGCCGATGGTGCCGGGATCTCTCATTTTCGACCCTGGCTGGAACGGGAAGCAGAGAGGAGAGGTCTCACAGCGGAGAGGTATCCCCAGTGGAGCCAGACCGATCCACCTGGAGATTGGATGTTTTCAGTAAACAGCCTGGGGTTTGAGCATGACGTTCCCGTTGAACTTACCTCCGAACACTGGGTAACCGACAACTCAATTGAATTTATAGAAGATCAGTTGAAACAGCGCCCCGACCAGCCTTTTTTCCTTCATGCCAGCTATTTTGCTCCGCATCATCCCTATGGCGTAGTGGAAGAATTCAATACCTACAAGCCCGAAGAGATGATCATTCCTCCCAGCTGGACAGCTGATAAGGCGGATTCATTTGGAAAAGCGCAGCGGGAGAGAAGGAATTATCCTGCTTTTTCTGAGGAGGATTTCAAGGAGTTAAAAGCCACTTATTTCGGATTTATCACACAACTTGATTATGAAATCGGGCGTTTGCTGGATTACATTGACAGCAATCCCGAACTGGCCAGCAATACAGTGATCCTCTTTCTTAGCGATCATGGGGATCGAATGGGCGAACATGGCATGCTTTATAAGGGTGGAGAAGGGGCCATGTTGGAAGGATCGGCAGGGATTCCCTTTATGATACGTTGGCCCGGGCAAAAGCCAAGGAGGGAAAAAACTCCGGTTTCACATATCGATATCGTGCCTACCTTTCTGACTGCCTCAGGAATAGATCCCGCTTCGGACCTGCCCGGGATGGACCTGAAACCTCTGATGGAATCTGATGAGACTGAATCGACCTGGGAGGAGAGAATTGTGTTTTCCGAGTGGCTCTCCCCATTACCTTTCAGGTATATTATGGCCCGGAAAGGGAAATATAAATTTATAGCTGATTTCAAACAGGAAGCTTATCCTGAAATGGTATCTACACTGTATGATATGGAAGCAGATGTATGGGAAATGAATAACCTGGCCAGCGATCCGGCATTTGCCTCAGTGGAAAGTGAATTTAAAGAGGCAGTGCTGGAACACTATAAAAGGCAAAAGGAGTTCTTACCTGCTAAAATGCCTCCTGTTGTACCTCGCAGTACCTGGGATATCACTTTCCCTTTCAAACCCTGGGAGAAGACCGAAGCCCTTCAGTGATCATTTTTTAAACCCGAAGAGCACTTAGTGTTTGTGAATTTGCCTGTTAATACCAGACCAGACTGAATCCGGATCCAAAGCCGTCTCATTAGTTAGTGTAGTGGGTCCACTCCAATTGTATTCATAGTCATCCATCCACCTCTTGTGTTCGTGATCCCTTACCCGGACTGTTATTTTGTCCTTTTCCAGAAATAAAAAGCTACTGCCTTTGTTATTGGCAGTTCCGCCAACGCTTATATGCAGTAGACCTTTTTCCACAAAGTATCCACCGCGTCCAAAATCATCTTTGGTCCCATAAGTGTAATGCAGGTGACCGTGCGCAAAGATTTTCACATTGGGATAAAGTTGGAACATCTCACGTAATTCCAAAGATTCACTCATATACATGGACCCGGGTGCAGCGAGATGATCCCTTTCTTCACTGTGGTAGGTGGTTTCGAAGATGGGTGGATGGGAGAATATAATGGTGGTGGAGAGGGTGTCGGATTTTAGCTCTTCTCTTAACCACACTGTTTGTTCGTATCCAAGATGACAAATATGGTTGAATTCGCCTGTAAATTGAACCGTACTCAGAAATATAAACCTGATTCCTCTCCTGTTAAATGAATAATACAAAGGCAGTCCGGTGGCTTCTTTGTATGCATCCAGACCTGCGCCCACATCCCCGTTGCCGGCCAGACTGTATAGAGGTTTATCGGTTTTCTCCATAACAAACTCTTTATAGTCCTTGTAAAAATGAGAGCTGTTCTGAGCCAGATCCCCCAGTACAGCAACAAAATTATGATCAAGTTCTGAAAGGTCGTTCATGGCAAGTTCAACATAGCGTGGCGTTTCAGGAACCATAATTAATTGCGGATCGGCCAGCATGCAAACCATCAGCCGGTCCGGATCCTGATTTTGAGCCCTTATGACCGGTACCAGCAGACACAAAATTAACAAAGTGAGGAACAACTGTTTCGGGCTCATGGCTGATGATTTGGTTTCTGTTTCAAGGGATTCTTAAATATAGAGTAATTATCCTGATTCAAGAGTGTTTAGAGGCATTGTAAGCTTTAGAAATGGGTTTGATTTCCTATCTTTCCTGAGATAACGATTGTACCCGACATTCTCATGAAAGAACAATGATGAAACAGATCTTCTTTGCATTAACCATCACCGCCATATTCATGTTCCTTACAGGTTGCAAGGATTCATTCCCCGAAAAAGTGAGTCCCATCAGCAAATTCAGCCAGTTGGAGGAGTTATTTGCCGATCCCCCGGCAGATTACCGGAGTGCCCCCCTGTGGGACTGGAATACCCGGATCACCAGAGAGGGAATTGACTTTCACATGGAGCAGTTCAAAAATGCAGGCATCGGAGGCGTATTTGTCCATCCGCGCCCCGGACTGATCACTGAATACCTGTCGGATGAGTGGTTCGAATTATTTGATTATACGGTGCAGAAGGGCAAAGAGCTGGGGATGAATGTGTGGATTTACGATGAGAATTCTTATCCCAGCGGTTTTGCCGGGGGACATGTACCGGCAGAGATGCCCGAATCCTGGAACCAGGGAACCGGGCTCAAGCTTGATGTGCAGGAGATGCTCCAACCCGATAGTTCAAGCTATGAAGTTGTTCTAAAAAAGGATGAAGACGGTTTCACAGATATCACCGCCACCTACCGCGAAGAGATTGGAGAAAAGGGAACCTATTACCTGTTCTCTAAGACTTTTCCTCCAAATTCTTACTGGTATGGAGGCTTTACCTATGTGGATCTGTTACAGAAGGGCGTAACAGAAAAATTTATGGAGGTGACCATGACACGGGGTTATGAAAAACAGAGTGCATCTGATTTCGGCCAAACTGTCAAAGGTATTTTTACTGATGAACCTAACCTGGAGGCTGCAATGGCCGGAGGAACACTTCTCCGGTGGACCCCTGATCTCTGGGATGCTTTTAAGGATCGCTGGGGATATGATCTAAGGGTTCACTTACCCTCACTTATTGATGAGACCGGGAATTGGCGAAAGGTGCGACACGACTATTATGAGCTGATCCTGGAGTTATTTATCGACCGCTGGGCAATACCCTGGTATAACTATTGTGAAGAGAAGGGATTGGCATGGACCGGGCACTACTGGGAACACGGGTGGCCATTTCCTACCCATGGATTTGATGAGGCAGCATTCTACATATGGCATCAGCAACCGGGTGTAGATATGCTTGGAAATGAACTGATAAGCCGGGGAATGGGTGGTCAGTTTGGCAATACCCGGGCTGTGCGTGAACTGGCCAGTGCAGCCAACCAGGGCGGTCACCTGCGTACCCTGAGTGAAACCTATGGAGGTGGAGGCTGGGAGATGAATTTTGCCACCTATAAGCGATTAGCAGACTGGCAGGCCATCCTGGGAGTGAATTTCGTTAACCAGCACCTTTCCTATTTTACGCTGAGGGGTGTACGGAAGTTTGATTATCCTCCTTCCTTTACCTACCATGAACCGTGGTGGGACAATTACCGCCTGCTGGGCGACTATATTGGTAGAATGTCACTGGCCGGTTCATCCGGAGAGCAGTTGAATGATATACTGGTGCTTCAGCCCAATACCACAGCCTGGATGTATTTCTCCAGGAAGGTAAAAAATCCCCGTATCGATACCATACAGCGCCGTTTCAAATCGTTTACATGGCAGCTTGAGAGAAGTCATATTGAATATGATCTGGGATCGGAGCATGTATTAAAAACAGTGGGTTCGGTCCGTGACAGTAAACTGAGGGTAGGCAATAGAGAATATGGTGTGGTGGTGATTCCGGCCAGCATGGAAAATTTGGATCAAACCACCTACGAACTACTGGAAGAATTCCTTGCTAGGGGAGGAAAGATTATCTCTTTCATAACAGATATTCCATATCTTGATGGAGAACCATCTGGCGCCATCAATGATCTATTGAAACGGTATCCCGATCAGTGTTTGTTTATGCTGGAGATCTCAGATCCGGAGTTTCAGGGGGTAGCGGCCCGTGAAGATTTTACAATAAAGGAGCCCAGCCCCGGCCAGGGAGAGCTCTACCACCAGCGCCGCGTACTGGAGGATGGCCAACTGCTTATGCTGGTCAATTCATCGGCAGATCAATCTGCCTCGGCCACCATTGAGGCCCGCGGGCGGAGCGTTATCCAGCTGGATCCGGTTACAGGGGAGATTACACAGATCAGGGTAGAGTCGCAAGGTAAAACAGTCTCTTTCCAGGCTGACCTTCTACCGATTGGTAGTTCAATCTATTTTATCTCCATGGGGAGTACCTCTCTGCCTTTCACTAAAACCACCAAAAGGGATGCGAATACTGTTGCGGCAGAGAGTGAAGTAGAAGTTTCGGTTGACCAGGATAACATATTGGTTCTTAACTACCTGGATCTTAATGCAGGAGAGCTTCAACTAAAGGATACCTATTTTATGGATGCGCTGTTGGCTCTTTTTGAGGGTCATGGTCTGGAGATGGGTAACCCCTGGCAACACAAGATCCAGTACCGCCAGGATTATGTGGCACGGGATACCTTTCCCGACAACTCTGGATTTAGTGCCAGTTACCACTTTACCATTTCCCGGGATACAGATCAGTTGCAAATGCAGGAATTTAGAGCCGTGGTTGAGGGCCATGAACTATGGGACGTGTATATCAATGATAACCTGGTTCAGAAAGAGGAGGGTACCTACTGGATCGATAAGGACTTTCATTATTTCCCTGTGGGTCGCTACCTGAAACAGGGAAAGAATACCTTAACCATAAAGGCTGCAAGGATGTCATTATTTGCTGAGCTAATGCCAGTTTACCTTACAGGCTCCTTTCTCCTTCAACCTTTGGAGAAGGGTTTTGAAATTACTGAGGGCACGATTAACTCACTGGGCTCCTGGAAGGAACAGGGGTATCCATTCTATTCTCAGAAAGTGTCCTACAGCCATAAATTTAATATTGACGAACCGGACCGGGAATATTTTGTACGCCTCAATGAGTGGAATGGTACTACGGCAGAGGTTTTTGTCAATGGAGAGAAAGCAGGTCAGATATGCTGGTCACCCAATGAACTGAAAGTAGGGCACCTGCTGAAGGAAGGTGACAACCAGGTCACTGTAAAAGTGGTAGGAAGTCTGAAAAATACCTTTGGCCATTTCTACAAAAACAGGAGCTCCTGGATCAGTGGTCCAGGGGATTGGAATATTTCGCCTGAAGAGATTCCTTCCATTAAGCAATACTCTTTGATAGATTATGGGCTGTATGAACCTTTTGAACTGCTTATGTACTGATCAGCTCTATATCCAGTCCATCTACAGTGACGGTTCGTATAAGCTGACCGTCTCTCTTGATTTGAAAGGTCTGTTTTGACTCTTCCACATTCCAGACCAATGCTTTATTTGCAGTTGGATACCAGGCAAATACAGCAGGACTCACCCCATCCACATAGGGCGTCTCCTTGAGTTCAGGAATAATCTGCTGTTTAAATTCCATCAGATCACTCATCTTCTCATCCAGGGGTATAAAATGAGTCCCGGAAACTTGTGCCCGGTTTCGAATCACAAGGTTCTTCTCTTTTGCCTTTAACCTTCCCGCCGCAACGGCCCTGGCATCTTCATCGGAGAGAAAGATCCAGCCATCCCTGGTGATATCTTCCACCACCTCAAACGGTATACCCAAAGCCAGGAACAGACTGAAAGGATCATCTGTTCCCACCAACCTGTTGTCCCAACCCCAAAAATGCTTGAGCGGACCGGAAGGTTTATGACCTGCTAATTCTTCATGTATTTGAGCACTCTTTTGCATGGGCGGTTTCAATTGCTCCCAGTAATCCATAGGAAATGGATTCAATCCGCTCATAAACATGGTGTTGCGAACATCTGAGATCAGGGAAATTGAAAGTTTCGCTGCGATATTTATGGCTGAAAGGGCATCTGACGGAAAGGCGGTGGTTTCGCTATAGGCCAGATCAGGCTCCACAAACCTTCGGTGGAACAGAACGCTGAACAGCTCATCAGTTTTACCCTTGACCACCCCAAAGCTTTGATCATCAAACATAAACTCACCCACCCGAAAGGGAACATCCCCGTATTGATCAAGTGCGATTCCAGCTTTTTCTGCTCCCAGATACATCACCATAATACCCAGTTGCATTTCGGGGACTGCATCCTTCAATGAATTAAACATATTGGTCTCTGTGTCACAAATGTAATCAACCCAGGATCGCAATACCTGTGTGGGGTACCGGTTCTCGACCGATTCGATGAGATCTTTCCATTGGCTATGGCCATAGCCATATGTACTTAAAAATTCATCCCTGCAATCATCACAAAAGCAACCGCCAATCTGTCCGGGCATCCGGGCCACACGAAAATCATCGTCCAGGAAGACGGAGTCGAATCCTGACTTTCCCAGTTTTATCAGAGCATCCCTGTTCTCACTTAAGGCTGGAGCATGAATGGAGGTTCCTGAGTAGATCTCTCCATCAAATGTGCATGAATTCTTCCAGTGGTTTGGAGGAGTGGTCAGGTAATCTGTGTTTTCATCCATCCCAAGAGCATCCCCGGGGTGGCCCAATGGTACATTTATCAGATGAACGTTAAATCCTTCATTTTGAAGGTGGTTGGCCATTTTTCGCAAATCCTCAGGCTGGCGATACCATTTGCCATAAAAAAATGCACCCATCCATATATCTGTAACACCTACATTTTTCAGGATCGATGGAAGTTCGGGATTTGCCTCCCAGCCCTGAGCAGAAATAGATGCATGAAAACGCCGGATGGATTTCCTGTTTCCGGTGAGGAAATTTGTCATTCCCAGGATGTCGTAACTTCCTATTGCCAGTCCGGATGCAATAAAGGGAACGAAAAACTTGCGGCGTGAGATCTTGTGGTTTAAAAATGATCTGGGTTTCATCTGACTCTCTTTGGGTTAATTAGCGGGGGACTTTTTTGCCAAGCGGGGTGAGGGAGATACTTCCCAGTAAACCCGAAGGCATGGGATCCCAGACTGTTGCATCGAACTTCTCGTAGTGGCGGTTTACCATATTGATCTCATAGAATATTTTCCATTCTACACCCTTTCTTTCCAGGTCGCGAAGGCGATTGGCCGACAGGTTGGTCACTTCAATTTCAAGCATGTTACTTCCTTCATGCAGCAAGTCTGTTACCGTGGCAAACGGGACCGACCATAAACAACCCAGGGATTGACCATTGATCCATACCCGTGCGCTTTCCCTCACATCACCAAGGTCCAGCAGCCAATGGGTCACTTTGGAATCAGGATTATCAAACTCTATCCTGTAGCGGGCTGTTCCGCTGAATGCCTCAGCCCGGGGATTGATCTCTGTCCATGACAGAAGCTTATCCATTTGAACACCTTCAGGAATCTCAGGACCTCCGGAAAGGAATTGAAGGTCCCAGGTTCCCCCAAGAGTAACGGGGGCCCCTTTCACCTCGTGATACTCCCAGTCGGCTGCCTGGTGAACCCGATCGAATGTTCTGAGGATAAGGGATGTCCCTGGTTTCATTTGAAGGAAGACTTCACTTTCTCTTCCCTTATGTTTCATCGCTCCCAGACCGGAGTTTCCGGTGAGGGGATCCATGATCATTACAGATTTTGGCTGGTAATTTAGAGGGATATATCCATCAATGACCAGGGGTGTATGATTGACCAGGAAGTAGATCTTTCCATCCTCCAAATCCCGTCGGACAAAGTCCAGCCCCGTCTCTTTTAATGCCTCTCCCTGAATTCCCATTTCAGCCAGCATCTCCGTTACCTCCCCTGAAATGACCAGGTCCTTTTTTGTCTTTTTTATTTTCTCCTGCAACTGGACTGTCCGCTTTTGATGCGATTGATACCCTGGTACAGATTCAGGAACTCCGCTGAAAACAACATTTGCACCTGAACCAGCAAGTTCAGCAAGGATACTGTATGATTCCATGGTCATCTTCTTGCATTGAGGGACCACCAGGGCCTGGTATTCAGTGCCGGATAAATAGATCTTTCCTTTTTCGGAAAGGGTCTTTTTCAGATACCGGTCCGATACAAAATCCACAGAATACCCTTGTTCTATCAGCATGGTCACAAGCTGGTAGAAGGGGGTGGGAACGAGCCATTCATCTTTGTTGTTAATCCCCAGCTGCAGGAGCAGCTCGCCACTGTAATCCTCCTCGATTACATCATGGAAGGGCCAGTAGACCAGGATCTCATTGTCGCTTTTCCCCGACTGAAGCATGGATTGGCACCGTGCGATGTATTCAAACATATGCGGGGCATCTTTCCAGATGGTTGAGGTAGGGACGAAATTGACCGAGGCATAAAATTTCCAGCCGGGCCATGCAGACTCATTGGGAAAGTAGGTGGATCCGTGAAAGAAGGTATGGTTGACCCCTGAGAGGAATATCTGTTCCACTTCAGGTTTGCATTGCGATAAGGCCACTTTAAAATGTTCCCTCAACCATGTCAGGGTTTCTGATGAAGTGAGTTTCTTGCCTGAAATATGAGCCGCTGAAGATGCAAATTTCAGCATGATCAAATCCGGCTGGGCTAGATTGGCATCCGATGCTTCCCACCGGACCCCGGGTATATTAAACTGTGTTGCATAAAAGGATTCACATTCGGGGATATCTGCTGTGGCGTAAATGTCCAACAGATTTCCCGGACAGCCGTGAGCCTGGTATTTGGTTTTGAATGATTGTTCCCGGGCCCATCGATTCCAGTTGTCGGAGAAGGCCTCCAGCAACAGGTCAGAGATTGTTTCCCTGTAGTCACTGAGGATCCGGGAAGCATTTCCATCAGATACACCCGCGACCAATTCAGGAATATGATCCGAAAGATCATACCCGCGCCTCATCTTGAATTCTTCAAATAAACGGGGTGTATAGTCAGCACCGTATACTTCATAGCTGTCATTAAACAGGGCTCTTAACTTATGCTGTGCCGGAACCAGGGCGTTCTCATAGGGTTCCAGGTAATCGTTAAGTGCTTCTGCTGAGAAATGATCCAGCACCCAGCCCTCCCCGCCTGGTGCAGATCGTTTGACCTGCTGCCCGGTTTTCCCCAGGAATATGGCATATATAACACAATCATTATGGGTGGTCCACTCCAGTTTCTGGTTATTCACCAGGGAAAGAAGATCCTTTTTCTGCCCGTCAGCGTCAAATGCATAGAGGTATTGTAGCCGGGCAGATTCGGAGTTGTCACCCTCTTCGATGGTGATTACTTGCTCAAGTTTTGCTCCTGCTTTCAACACATAGTCCCGGATATACATCTTGCTTGCCGCAAATTCAGGTTCTACCTGGGGTCCGCCAAATGGCCAACCAGTACCAAGGACCATATCCACCCCCATACCGAGTCGTTTTGCCTCGTTCAGGGTATGGATGAGCATCTCCATCCATTCAGGTGAGAGGTGACTGATAAACTGCTCCTCGAAGCCTTTTACACCATAAATGGGTGTAATCTCCACCCCACCGATACCAGCTTGTGCAAACTCCTCCATTCTCCTGGTGATGTTTTCCCTGTCCACTGCATTTCCCATCCACCACCAGCGGGTCCAGGGTTTCATGGTTGAGGTTACCTCCGGCCAAATATCTTTCGCATCTGAAGAGGTTCTACCGGTTTGATTTGAGCATGAGATAAACCCGGCTGCCACAATGCTGCACAAAACGACTGATACGAACAGATATCTTTTCATAACTCCCAATGTAAGGAATCCCTGGGTATTAACCTCCCCGCGTATGCGGCAAAAGTGTATTCAAAAAGTGCAAATTTATTCCCATTTAGTGCATTTTTTCTGGATTAGCTGTGGCTTATATTTATAAGCTAACAGTAATTATCTTGACTAAGATTATGATTAGAAAAAACAACCTGATAATATTACTAACAGCAATCTTATTCATATCACCGGCAACAACACTATCTGGTCAGGAAATACAAATTGGATATCAAGATTCAATTGAATCGAAAGTATTGAGTGAAACAAGAAAATTAGTAATCCATCTTCCTAAAGACTATTATAGTTCTCATAAGGCATATCCTGTTATCTACCGGCTCGATGGGGGATTGGACCTATTTATTGAAACAGTTGGTGTAATTCATCGACTGACATATAGGGAAGAGGTCATGCCTGAGGTGATCGTTGTTTTGATTGAAAACACGAATAGAAACAGGGACATGATGCCTACAAACACAGGCTTTTATACGAAAGAACCAGGCGCTGAAAAGTTCAAGAAATTCATTGAGGATGAATTATTTCTTTATATGAGCAGCTCTTATAGAATAACAGATAAAAAGGTTTTATGCGGACAATCGTTGAGTTCAATTTTCACATTGTATTGTTTCCTGACGAGTCCCTATATGTTTGATTCATATATCGCAAGTAGTGCTGGGTTTCCTGATTGTGAAGAGTATTTCATCAACCTTACCAATGAAATGTTAGAAACGAAACAGGAGAAACTGAAGAAACTTTTCTTAACCTATGGAGTAAATGATCCTCTTGATCCTGAAAGGGTTATTAAGCAGCAACTATCAAATTTTACCCAGCTAATCGAATCAGATGATAATATTGATTACAAGTTTAAAATATACGAAGATGAAGGCCATGTCCCATATCAAAGTCTTTACCATGGACTGAAATTTTTATATGAATGATGAGGAAGAAAAGAAAAACAGCTGGTAACCTAATTTCAGGTTTCTTATGCCAAACGTTAAAGAACTATTAAGACACCATGTCAATGACATCCAGAGAAAGAGTGTTAACTGCGCTGAAAAGAGAGGGTATACCTGATAAGACTCCCTTTGAGATAAGCTGGGGATCGTTTACGCCCAGGTTGATGAAAACCTACAGGGAGAAGACCGGATCGGAACTCTCACCTGAGGAGTTTTACAATTTTGATACCCGTTTTGTGCTGCCGGGTCCAACCAGAATAAAAACGGATTTTACACAATTCTTTGCTACTGAAAATCTGTACGACAATGTAAGTTTTGATGAGTGGGGGATTGGTTCCGTTCCTACCAGGTATGAAATTCCAGATTATAAATACCACCCCTTAAAAATGATGACCACTGTGAACGAGGTCAATGAATATCCCTGGCCCGATTTTGGGGAAGCATACAGGTATGATGAGGTGGCCACAAAGACCCGTGAATACCAGGAAAGGGGATATGCCGTTTGCGGTGAACTATACCAGACCATATTTGAAACCGCCTGGCTCATGCGTGATATGCAGGATTTTATGCAGGATCTGTTGTTGAACGAAGAGCTGGCACATGCCATCTGTGAGAACATTATGCAGATCAGGGTCAAACAGGCACAAAATTTCGCAAAGGCCGGCGTGGATATACTCAGATTGGGAGATGATATGGTCTCCCAGCAGGGATTGATGATGTCCAAAGAGACTTACCGTGCATTTTTTAAGCCCAGGATAAAAACCATTGTGGACGCAGCTAAAGAGGTTAACCCGGATATCATCATATTTATGCACTGTTGTGGAAAGGTAGAAGAGATTATAGATGATTTTATCGAAGCCGGAGTTGAAGTTCTAAACCCGCTTCAGCCGGAATGCAATGACCTGGAAATGATTCATTCAAAATACAAGGACCGCCTCTCTTTCTGGGGTGGAATAGGCGTGCAATCTGTGTTGCCCCAAGGTACTCCGGAGGATGTAAAGACTAAAGTTCTTGAGACCGCTGAGATGCTTGGGAAGGAAGGGGGATTGCTTCTGGCTCCGGCACATATCCTTGATCCTGCCATCCCCTGGGAAAATATTGAAGCTTATATTAGTGCTGCAACAAATAATTTTACATGAGAAAAATCAAAAGAAGGAGCATGCTTAAATCACTCGGGGGGGTATCCCTGGGTGGATTAATTCCCTTTCAACCATCTCCTGGATCTCACGGTCAGTTTTTGGATGGAACGGTGACAGAAACAGAAACCGATGTTCTGGTGGTTGGTGGAGGAACTGCTGGTGTGATCGCCGCTCTTCAGGCTGCCCGTGCAGGTTGCTCTACAGTCATTGTTGAAAATGGCAGCCAACTTGGGGGAACCATCACCACAGGCGGGGTCTCTTTTCCGGGTCTGTTTTATGCCTGGGGTAAACAGGTGGTGGGAGGAATTGGCTGGGAACTGGTTCAGGATGTGGTAAAGCTGAATGATGATCAGATGCCTGATTTTTCAGTACCCTATGGGACTCAACATCCCCTACATCAGGTCAGGATCAACGGTTTTCTATACGCGCTTCTTGCAGAGGAGAAATGTCTGGCGGCTGGAATTAGACTCCGTTACTATGAGACTCCTCTGAATGTGCAAGCCCTGAAAGAGGGTTGGGAGGTGGAGACAGTTGGCAAAGGAATTCATAACCGAATTCGTTGTAAGCAGTTGATTGATTGCACAGGAAATGCCTTTGTCTGCTCACTGGCTGGTTTTAAGCTCCTGCAAGAGGAGGAGACACAGCCGGGAACAATTATATTTCTCCTTGAGGGATATGATATTGACAGTCTCGATAAAAAGCGAATAGAAGAGCTATACAGGCATGCACTTGATAATGGTGAACTGAAGCCTGGAGATGCTTCCACAGGGATTCTTCATATGCTTGGTCAAAAAGGAGATAATGCCCAACATACCTTTGGAGCCGATTCAACTACATCTGAGACACATACGGCCACTAATATTGCTGGCAGGGAATCACTTTTGAGAATGCTGAGATTTGTCCGCACACTTCCAGGCTGTGAAACCACTCGCCTTGTGAGCATGCAGCCGGAGACAGCTGTTCGTGAGACCTACCGCATTGATGGAGAGTACCAGATTACACTTCAGGACTATATCGGCGGAAGGGTATTTGAGGATGCCTTATCCTACTCTTTTTACCCCATCGATCTGCATGATGAAAACGGGGTACGTCCTGATCACCTCCAGGAGGGAATTGTGGCAACCGTTCCCCTGAGGTCACTGGTACCCCGTTCAAGCAGGAATTTCCTGGTGGCTGGCCGTTGCGTGAGTAGTGATCGCCTTGCTAACTCCGCTCTAAGGGTTCAGTGTTCCTGCATGGGCATGGGACAGGCCGCTGGCGCTGCAGCTGCCCTGGCCTGTAAGCTGAACTCCTCACCAACCAGCGTGCCATTAGAAGAGATAAGGCAGTTAATCACAAAACATGGAGGAATTGTACCAACCAAATAATTTGTATTATGAAAAAAATAAATCTATTTATGGCTCTGGCAGTTTTCCTGCTTCCTGGGTTTGAGACTTTTGCCCAGGAATATCCTGTTATTACAGAGGCCAACAGAATTGCCAGATTAAATGCATCTGAAGGTAGGGTTCGGATGGTACTTGACACCGATACCTACAATGAGATAGACGACCAGTTTGCAGTGGTTTATGCCTTGTTATCTAAAGAGAAACTTGATGTAGAAGCTCTTTACGCTGCCCCTTTTTTCAACAGCCGCTCCACCGGTCCGGAGGATGGAATGGAGAGCAGTTATGATGAGATCCTACGCCTCCTTGATCGCCTTGATATAGAACATGAGGGTTTTGTTTTTAAGGGGAGCAAGGAGTACCTGACCGACCTGGATAATCCCCCTGTAAGTCCTGCTGCACTGGACCTGATCGAAAGGGCGAAGACCGCCAGTCCGGAGAATCCGCTCTATGTGGTGGCTGTGGGGGCCATCACCAATGTGGCCAGTGCCATCCTGATCGAGCCATCTATTATCGAGAATATTGTTGTCGTCTGGTTAGGGGGGAACTCCATCCACTGGCACAACACCCGGGAGTTTAATTTTTCCCAGGACCTGAATGCATCACGTTTAATCTTTGATTGCGGGGTGCCATTGGTTCAGATGCCCTGTGTGCCGGTGGTTACACATCTGGCTACCACCCTTCCCGAAATGGAAACCTATCTGAAGGGCCGGGGAGCCATCGGGGATTACCTGCTGGAAATATTCAGGGATTATCAGAAGGATCACTATGCCTGGTCCAAGGTATTGTGGGATATGACGGCAGTGGCCTGGCTGGTGAATGCCGACTGGACCCCCTCAAACCTGATCCATAGTCCCGTTGTAACAGATCAACATACCTTTAGTTTTGATGATTCCAGACACCTGATTCGTGCTGCCTATTATATTAACCGTGATGCTATATTCGGGGATTTCTTTCGTAAGATTGAAGAGGTGGGGAAATAGCCTGAAGGAGAGTCAATTATCAATAACAATATCAAAAAGTAATAATATGAATTCTATGAAATGCATGTTTGTTGCCGTTGGACTAACCTTTCTTCTAACGATGGGTTCTGAACTCCGGGCCCAAGAGAAACCCAATGTACTGTTTATCATGATCGATGACCTTGGATGGAAAGATGTGGGTTTTATGGGCAGTACTTACTACGAGACGCCCAATGTGGATGCCATTGCTGCCAATGGCATGAGGTTTATGAATGCTTACACGGCCAGTCCGCTCTGCTCTGCAACCCGCTCAAGCATCATGTCGGGAACCTGGCCGGCCCGCAACGGACTTACGGGAGCATCAGGCCATGAAACTGAGGTCAGGTACGAAGCACTACTGATGGAGAAAGGTAATCCAAGCCAAAAGGCCCTCAATGTAAGAGGTGCCAGCCGGTTGAGGCCCGAATATTATACCATGGCAGAAGCTTTCCACGATGGGGGATATACCACTGCGCATATAGGAAAATGGCATATTGGGACTACACCCAGTGATCCCTTGAGTCAGGGTTTTGATATTGATATTCCCCACACCAATGATCCCAGTCCCATGCCTGAAGGTTGGTTTGCACCCTGGCCCACTTGGCCTGGTGAAGGCAATGAAGGCGATCACCTGGAGGACCGGATGGCAGAAGAGGCGGTGAAGTTTCTGAAAGAGAACAATCCCAAAAAGACTGGAAAACCTTTCCTTCTCGATTACTGGGCATTCTCCGTGCACTCTCCATGGAAAGCCAAACAGGAGATCATTCGCAAATATGAGCAGATGACCAATTTCTATGAGGGACAACACACCGCAGTCTATGCTGCCATGGTGGAGATTATGGACCAGGCCGTTGGGCGACTGATGACAACCCTTAAGGAGGAGGGATTAATTGATAACACCATTGTGATATTCTATTCAGACAATGGAGGCTGGTTCCTGAGTGCAAAGAAATATGTGGATACCAAGTATGTGGATGTCCCCATGGGCACCAACTATCCTTTGAGAGATGGGAAAGCATCTATTTATGAAGGTGGAACGCGTGTTCCATTGGCCATCTCCTGGCCCGGGCATATTGAACACGGGAGCGTAAACCACGACGTAATAGTTTCCAGCGTCGATATCTATCCCACACTTATTGATCTGTGCGGAATCAAACCCAAGAAGGAGGCACAGCTGGATGGAGGGAGTATCAAGCCGGCATTGATGGGCAAGAAAATGGTGCACGACGAGATCTATTGCCATTTCCCACACTACATTCCTGCCACAGGCAATGTTCCCTCCACCTATGTGAGGAAAGGGGAGTGGAAGTTGATCAA
>JAOZUK010000798.1 GCA_029938715.1 Bacteroidales bacterium
TGCTTGGCCAGAAGGCTGGTAAGTGTGGTTTTTCCTGATCCGATATTTCCTGCAACAGCTACATGCATATTTCCTGACTTATAATAAGAATTCCACTAAAGATAGTAACTTTTATCGGGTTAAAATGTCTGAAAGTTCATCTAAATACTTCCGGTCATTAGCCAGTCTGGGAATTTTGTTCTGACCACCCAGCTTACCCCTGTTTTGCATCCACCGGTAGAAGGTCCCGGGTTCGAGTGAGACTATTTTTGGCTCCAATAAGGTGAGGTTTTTGTACCGCTTTGCCTCATAGTCAGAGTTAATGGAAGATAAGGATTGGTCCAGCACCTCCGTAAATTTTTTCAGGCTGGCTGGCTGGGTTTCAAACTCGATCATCCATTCATGAGCTCCTTTAGACTTATCACTCATATAGAGTGGTCCAGCGGTGTATTCCTTTACAGTGGCTCCTGTTTTTGCGCAGGCTTTCATCAGTGCATTTTCCGCATTTTCGAGGATTACTTCCTCTCCAAATGCATTGATATAGTATTTTGTGCGTCCCGATATTTTTATCCTGTGGGGAAACAGGGTGGTGAAGATCACCGTATCACCAATCATGTAACGCCAGAGGCCACCGTTGGTGGTAATGATTATTGCATAATTAACACCCACCTTCACATCTCCTACTGTATAGGCCGGTGGATTTTGCTTATCCAGCTGGTCCAGGGGGATAAACTCATAGAATACACCAAGATCCAGCATGAGCAACATATCGTCCCTGTCAAGATCGTCCTGAATACCAAAAAAACCTTCCGAAGCATTGTAAGTCTCCAGGTAATTCATCTTATCCGAGGGAATCAGTTTTTTGAAGGTATCCCTGTAAGGGGTAAAACTAACTCCGCCATGGGTGAACAGCTCCAGGTTCGGCCAAACTTCAAGAATGTTGTTTTTCCCCGTAAAATCCAGGATGGCTCTTAAAAGAACCAGGTTCCATGATGGAACACCGGCAATACTGGTTACATTCTCGTTGACTGTATGACGGGTTATCTTTTCCAGTTTCTCTTCAAAATCGGGGATCAGAGCAATTTCAGCTGCAGGGGTCCTGATCATATGTGCCCAGAAGGGTAGGTTCTCGATGATTACAGCTGAGAGATCGCCAAAATAGGACTGATTGCTGAACTTATTCACCTCGGCACTCCCACCCAGGGTCAATGCCTTTCCTTTAAGTATTCCAGTTTCGGGTCTTTCCTTGGTGTAGAGGGCGATTACATCTTTCCCACCACGGAAGTGACAATCTTCCAGGGCTTCGTTGCTTAC
>JAOZUK010000799.1 GCA_029938715.1 Bacteroidales bacterium
TCATCGGGCAGGTCGCCGCGGATGGAGGCCACTTTTTCGTCCAGTTTGAGATAGGCGTACTTGAGATCGGTTCGCTCCTCGTAGGAGATCAGGACTGAGCCGTTACGTCGTCCTGCAGTGGACTGGATCTCCTGGATGTTCTCCAGTCCGGCAATCATGCTCTCCACAGGAATAATGGCCTCCTGTTCCATGTATTCGGGAGTCACCTCGATGCGGGAATTCACCTGGATGAAAAGCATGGGCAGTTCCGCATTGGGAAATATCTCCATCTTCAAATGTTTCCAAGAGATGATGCCCAGCATGGTTGCTGCAATAAACAGCATGGATATAAGTACCTTTCGCTGTATGAGGAAATGTTTATTCACCGGAATAAACCTCCTCTTTTTTCGCTTTTCTCCCCATTTGTCCAAATACCATATATATACATGGGATCACCACCAGCGTCAACATGGTGGATGTAATCAATCCTCCGATCACGGCCCAGGCCATGGGTGATCGCAGGGATGCACTCTCTCCAAAACCCAGTGTGAGCGGGAAGAGAGCCAGGATGGTGGTAAGCGTGGTCATTATAATGGGCCTGATTCGCCGCTGACCGGCCGAAATAATGGCCTCCCTCAGCTTCATCCCCTCCTTGCGGAACTGGTTGATGGCATCCACCAGGATGATGGAGTCGTTCACCGCGATTCCCACCAGCAATATGATACCAATAAGTGCCATGATATTCAGCGCCTTACCCTGAAGGTAGAAAACAGTCACGGCTCCAACTACTGCCAGAGGTATGGGCAGCAGTATGGTGAAGGGATGCACCAGGCTTTCAAACTGGGCAGCCATCACCATGTAGACCAGGATCAGAGAAAGAAGCAGTGCAAAACCCAGGCTACCCATGGATTCCTTTCTCAAGGCCTCCTCGCCGGTGATCCGGTAGCTGTACTTAGGCGGGAACTCCACCTCCTCGAGCTTCTGATCGATGGATGTGGCTACCCGGTCCAGTGCAAGATCGCTGTCCAGATCTGCCGAAATCTCCACAATGCGGTTCTGATTGTTGTGCAAAATTTCACGGGGGGAGTTTCCCATCTGTATATCTGCTACCTCTCTAAGGAGGATTTCGGTATTGTTAACCTGCACGGTGAGCATTTCCAGCTCCTTGAGGGTGATGTCTTGCAGTTTTACTGTGATGTCGGTCAGGTCACCTTTCAGTGTCATCTGTCCGGCATCGGAGCCCTGCAATTTTTCACTTACCCGGCTGATCAGGGTATTCACATCCACATTCATCAGTCCGGCCCGGTAACGGTC
>JAOZUK010000800.1 GCA_029938715.1 Bacteroidales bacterium
AGTTTACACAACGATCGGATTGGAAAATATAAATTGCCATAGCGAAGAATTGGATCAGTCTACTCTAATTTAATTGAATGTTTATCTAAATTATCCTGGACAAGAATCTTTCTTAAACATACAGTGAAGATAATTGAGAATACTGAAAAGCCAAACTTAGGAAGTACAATAGCCGACCGTAACGCCTGTCACACTCTTTGCAGAAAAAGCAAAATTTGCGCTACGCTGCGGCACCTTAGTTCCACTGTTATAACTGCAATCAAGACACCTATTCTGATACCTCTGTGAATTGAAATATTGCAATGTATAGTAAATCAACATAATACAAATACAGGTTCGACTCCCCGCGGGAGTTGAACTTTTCAGGGTGGTTGGGACAAGGGTTCGACTCCCTTGAAAAATTCCTTTGCACAAATATTTTACTTTTTTGTGCGAACGCCCAGTTTGATGTCAGATTGAATTACCTATTCACCAGGGCTTTTCAATCAGACTTTGGCTTTCGTATCTGATTGATTCTTCAGAGAGACCATGGCGCCATCCCGGTCAAACAAGTGGGACTGGTTGTGTGTTCTTCCATGGACCTGAAATTGACATATTCCTGAACCATCCTTTTTCGTGAACCATTTATTTTTATTGATATCTTCAGTAATTTCGGAAGTGGTCATTGACCTTCCTTTTTCTTTGAGGAGTTTTTCTATGGCTTCGTGAAGTGTCATGAATTAATACCTGTAACGGCCCTCCTTCTTTTTCGCGTTTGCGAAGAATTCCTGTTTTCTTTTTTGCTTTTCCTTTTCCCATTCTTTTTTCTCAGCCGCATTCATTGGACGGTCCGTCTGGGGAAAGGGATTGTCTTTAACGATGTGAATCTGCTTCTTAATCAACTTCTCGATGGATTTGATGAAGGCGTTTTCTTCGGGTTCGCAAAGGGAGATTGCATTTCCCGATTCACCGGCCCTTCCAGACCTTCCTATCCGGTGAACATAGGTTTCAGATTCGTTGGGGATGTCGTAGTTGATGACATAGCTCAGTTTTTCAATATCGATACCCCGGGCGGCGATATCCGTTGCAACCAGTACACGGGTTTTCCCTGCTTTAAATCCTTCCAGGGCTTTTTGCCTTTGATTCTGGGCCTTGTCGCCATGAATTGCAGCAGCATTGATATTTTTCTTTTTGAGGTTCCTGGCAATCTTGTCAGCACCGTGTTTGGTTCTTGAAAAAAGCAGGACCTGGTTTATGCTTTCATCCTTTAAAATGTGAACGAGCAGATCTTTCTTATCTGCCTTATTTGTG
>JAOZUK010000801.1 GCA_029938715.1 Bacteroidales bacterium
TCTGTGATAACCTTTTCCAACATCACTACAAAATTAGTGATTTAGAAGTAAGAGTGCTGATACAACTCTCTTTTTTTTGGAATTAGGGATACAGGACCGTCACATTGCCCGTAAAGGACTTGAACAGACCCTTAAAATCGGTATACTGTATGAAATAGACATATACTCCTTCATTCACAAATTCACCGTTTATGAAGCGACCATCCCATCCTTCTGACAGATCTGAGGTTTCAAACATTTTGCGTCCTCCACGGTCCATAACCATCATCAAATAATCTTTTGGAGCAAAATCAAAAAGGGGCTTGAATTCCGCATTTATGTTATTGGTTCCTGGAGTGAATGCATTGGGAACAGCTATTTGTGTCTCCACCGTCACGGTGGTGATGTTTGAGATACTGACTCCGGGATTCCCCAGTCCCGGCAGATTGCTTACGGCTGCCACCCTGTATTGCAGTTCGCCCGACTGGGTTCCGTTTATCACCGATTGCAGCGCTTCACTCCATTGGATGGTGCCTGAGTCAACCGATTGTATATCAGTAAATTCACCGTCTTCATTTCTTCTTTGAATGATGTATTCTGACAGGCCTGAAGTATAGGTTTCATAGGGATTCCAGCTGAGGGTGACCACC
The DNA here is from genome assembly GCA_029938715.1 of Bacteroidales bacterium. GTDB lineage: Bacteria > Bacteroidota > Bacteroidia > Bacteroidales. Next base: position 630 of record JAOZUK010000801.1, read on the forward strand.
TGGTTTTCTACGCTATTTCCAAGTAAAATGCTGTTGCCAGTGTTCGACTCTGAGAGCAGAATGGGAGTGCTGCAGGTTGGGGGCTGGAAAATTGATTGCAGCATATACTGGTAGCTTTCTGTACCTGTGGGAAATTGATCCTGGATCAGGTGGGTAGCCTGTGATTCATCCCAGAAGGTCGTTACTTCGGTGTAGGGAGTTCCGGGATTACTTCGTTTCATCAGTCTGAAGTTCTTTACCGATCCGGACACATCAGCAGTAAACTGGAGCTCGATCCCAGTGGGATCAAGGACCGTCACATGGTCCACTGTAATATATTCCGGAGCTTCAGGATAGAGTGCTCCCACCGAATCGATAGCAGAGAGTGAATTGAGGCCAGTGGTATTCAAAGTCTCGATATAATAGTAGTAGTAGGAGCCAGGAGCCACCTCTTCGTGGGTATAGGAGAGTGTGGTGTGACTAACGAAATCGAGCTGATTCAGGTTGTCACTGTCAGTGCCTCCATGTATAATATAGCCTGAAATATTTCCTCCCCAACCTAAATAGGGATTCCAGGTAATAAGGTTAGAAGGGGTGCAGGGATCAAATTCCAGCGATTGTGATACAGCCCTGTGGAAATTATCCTCGAAACGACTTCGATTGGTGCTGCTATCTT
>JAOZUK010000802.1 GCA_029938715.1 Bacteroidales bacterium
ACTTTCCACTTTCCACTTACATCGCTTTAGCGACTGTAGTTTGTGAACCAACTGGCCACTTTTAACCTGATGACTCCAAAGATAGCTTCACTCACAATCATACCCGACATTTTTGATGTGCCTTCTCTGCGATCAGTAAAAATAATAGGTAGCTCAACCACGTTAAAGCCAAATTTACAGGCCTTAAATTTCATCTCAATTTGAAAGGCGTATCCTTTGAATTGGATTTTGTCAAGGTTAATTACTTCAAGAACCTCCCTGCGGTAACATACGAAACCTGCGGTGGCATCCCTCACCTTCATACGGGTGACCATCCGTACATAAACGGAAGCAAAGTAAGAAATCAATACCCTGCTCATGGGCCAGTTTACCACATTCACCCCGGAAACATATCTGGAACCAATGGCCAGATCTGCATTCTGATGGTTACAGGCTTCAAATAACCTGGGAAGGTCATTGGGATCGTGGGAAAAATCGGCATCCATTTCGCATATATATAAGTATCCCTTTTCCAGTGCCCACTTAAAGCCCAGTATATAAGCTGTTCCCAGTCCGAGTTTTCCGGATCTCTCAAGCAGGTGAAGACTGCTGTTGTATTTAGATTGTAATTCTTTTATTCGCTTTCCGGTTCCATCTGGCGAATTATCATCTACGATCAAAAGATCTACATCGATAGGGAGTTGCATAACTGCGGCAATGATCCTGTCGATATTCTCTATTTCATTATAAGTGGGTACTATGACCAGTCGTTCGTTCATATTGTAATTGTCGAAAACAACAAAATTACACCATTTTTTGAAGAATGTGTTAGGCAGATCAAAGGAAAGACTTATATTTGCACGCTGTTTGAAAAAACGGGATTCTTTGAAAGGGTTTTTATAAATTACAGATTACCAGCCAGATGAAATTTATTTTCGAAATAAGTAAAAAAACATTTGGAGATCAGAAATTAAAAACCCTATCTTTGCATCCGCTTTTAGAAAAAGCAACGTTCCAAAAAAGGTTGAAAATGTGAAGAAAGATTTTGGGAGATAACGATAAAGTTTCTATCTTTGTCACCCGTAAAAAACGGAACACAGTTCTTTGAAAATATTGAAGTAAGAATAAGGTAAAGAAGTCACCTAAAATTCCAAAATGAATTTATAGGAGTGAAGAATCCTTGAGCATATTAAATTTTTTTACAACGAAGAGTTTGATCCTGGCTCAGGATGAACGCTAGCGGCAGGCCTAACACATGCAAGTCGAGGGGTAACGATGTCTTCGGACAGTCGACGACCGGCGCA